>DAIOEG010000027.1:0-3820 GCA_036746415.1 Phycisphaera sp.
CGCCTCGACCGTCAGCGTCCCGCTGGGCAACGATGACGCGTTCCTCGACCGCATCGAGCACGTGCTCACTTCGCTGTCGCCCCGGCCCAAGGTCATCATCCTCAATTACCCGCACAACCCTACGACGATGACCGTCGAGCCGGTGTTCTTCGACAAGGTCGTCGCGCTGGCCCGCAAGTATCAGGTCATGGTCATTCACGACTTCGCATACGGCGAGACGTGCTTCGACGGGTACAAGTCCCCGTCGTTCCTCTCGGCCGACGGCGCGACCGAGTTCGGAGTCGAGTTCTCCACGCTGTCCAAGCCCTACAACATGGCCGGCTGGCGCATCGGCTTCTGCTGCGGCAACGCGAAGATGTGCGGCGGGCTGTCAACGATCAAGGGCTATTACGACTACGGCATCTTTCAAGCCGTCCAGATCGCCGCGATCATCGCCATGCGCGAAGGCGACCCGCACGTCGAACAACAGAACCTCAAATACGCCGCGCGACGCGACATGCTCGTCGCGGGTCTCAAGAAGTTCGGCTGGGAAGTCGACTCCCCCCGCGCCTCGATGTTCGTCTGGGCCAAGGTCAGCCCCGAACACCTCGCGCGGTTCAACAACAGCAGCAACGACTTCTGCCTCGCCATGGTGGATCAGGCCGACGTCGCACTCACCCCCGGCGCCGCGTTCGGCCCCCTGGGCGAGGGTTACGTCCGCATGGCCCTGGTCGAGAACGAGCAACGCATCAAGCAGGCCCTGCGGAACCTCGGCAAGGCGCTGGCCAAGCCGGCGACGGTCATCGCGTGATGAACCCGCAACCGCGCCCCAACATCATGAGCACCCGCAGACAAAAACTCGATCAACCGCCCACGAAGCGCACCGATGCACGCATGCCTGCGCCGCCGCAGTTCATCGTTGATGAGGATGGCAAACGCGTGCAGGCCGTCGTTGGGATCGATGTCTACAACCAACTCATCGAGGCGTGGGAGACGCTCGAAGACCTCAAGACATCCGAGGCCGCTTACGCGCAGTGGGCCGAGCAGGGGAAGCCCACCGTTACTTTTGAGCAAGTCAAATCAGAACTGCGGTCTGCATCGGCCGGGCGAAAACGGAAGGAATCCGCTTGAGATACCGCATCGAGTTCACCGCCCATGCTGCAAAGCAGATCAAGAAACTCGACCACGGTGTCAGACAACGGATCATCGATGCGATCCAGCTTCTCCAAGATTATCCCAAGGCCTCCAGTGTCGACTCGGCTTGTCTACTCGCCGTTGTACCGCATGCGTGTCGGTGACTACCGCGTGATCTACCGCGTCGAGGATGAGCAGTGTCTCATCCTCGTGATCGAGTTGGGACACCGTCGCGACATTTATCGATGACACGCTCGCAACTCATCCTCGTCACCTGTGAACACGGCGGCAATGCGTTGCCCGCCGAGTATGCCTCGCTGTTTGTGGGACACGAAGACGTGCTCGACACGCACCGTGGCTACGACATCGGTGTCCTGCCCGTCGCGCTGCACCTGGCGGACCTGCTCTCGGCACCGATCGTCTTTAGCACGACGACCCGGCTGCTCATCGAGCTCAACCGCTCGACGCGCAGCGCGACGTGGTTTAGCGCCTACACCCGCGTCCTGCCCTCGGAAATAAAGAGCGAAATCGCAGCGAGGTATTACCAGCCGTACTGGAACCGCGTGACGCAGTTACTGGATGATGCCGTCTCGGCGGGGCGGAGCGTGACGCACCTGTCAATGCACAGCTTCACGCCCGTGCTCGATGACGACGTGCGCACGATGCACGCGGGGCTGCTCTTCGACCCCGATCGGCCGCGCGAATTGGCGCTGTGCGAGGCGTGGCGGCCCGCGTTGCAAGCGGCGATGCCAGACCGCATCATCGCGATCAATCAACCTTATGCCGGCAAGGGCGACGGCCTCACGACCTCCATGCGCGAGCGATACCCCGACCACGCCTACGTCGGCATCGAAGTCGAGGTCCGAAACGACCTGCTCCACGACACGCACCAGCAGCACCAGTGGGCTCGCACACTGGCGCACACGTTGCCGGGCCTCACCCAACAGCAACGCGCGTGAGGCCAGCGGCGTGTTTAAGGCAGATCGTCGTCCACAATCTCCAAGACGGGCCTGCGATCAGCGAGACGCAGCAGCAGCAGGCCTACCTCGAACAGCAGATACAACGGCACCGACAGCACGAACATGCTGAAGATGTCCGTGGGTGTAAGCACGGCCCCGAGAATCAAGCAGATAAAGACCGCGTACTTGCGGTTGTTGGCGAAGACCTGAGGGTCGAACAGCCGGGTCCAGCCCATGAGCAGCATGACCACGGGGAGCTGGAACGCGGCGACGACGCCCAGCGTCATGAACGCGGCGACGACGCCCAGGGTCATGAACGCGGCGAAGCGGACGTACTGCCCCATCTGCGGCAAGGGGGTGAGCAGGTGGTGGGAGGCGAGGGGGAGGTGCTTGGTCTGGCCATCGACGACAAGGTTGAGCTTGCCGGTGAGGCGGTCGATCCAGAGCATGCCTTCGACGGTGTGGGAGGGCGGGCCGTTGAGGACGGGCAGGGTGGGGATGTCGAGTTCTTGAGCGAGGATGTCGGGGTCGGCGGGCGTGGGGGGCGAGATGCCGTAGGCCTGCATGAACCAGAGCATGATGGTATTGGGCCGGGCGACTTCGACCTTGGGGTAGTAGGTTGCAAAGTTCAGGAAGAACAGCAGCGACACGGGTAGCAGGACGTAGCGGGCAAAGAGCACGCCTAGCGCGGTCATGAGGGTGCTGAAGGGCGTGAGGATGTAGACGGCCTTGCGTTCGTGCTTGTAGAGGCCGACGACGACAAAGCCCCAGAGCTGATACAGCACCCAGGGGCTGGCGAGGATGAGGGCGGAGATGAGCGTGACGGGGAGGTAGACGCTGGTGAAGCCGGCGGTGGGCTCGGTGACAATCGTCTGGGCCGTGTAGCCCAGCGCGGACTGGACCTGGAGCAGCGGCTGGGCGAGCCAGCCGATGAGCTGAAAGCCAAAGGCGATGGAGACGCCCAGCGCCGCGACGACGCCCAGCAACGCGCGGAACAGGCGTCGCCTGAGGTCTTCGAGGTGGTCACCCAGCGGCATGGGCCGATCGTTTCGGAGGAGCGGATCGTCATAGCCTTGGTCCAATGGCATGGCGAGAGTGTATGGATTTGGCGCGACCGTGAGGTCAGAGCAGGAGCATGGCGTCACCGTAGGAGTAGAAGCGGTAGTGCTCGCGGATGGCGAGCCGGTACCACTCGAGCAGGCGTGACATGCCGACACCCGGCAGCGCGGCGACGAGGGCGAGCAGGGTCGAGCGTGGGAGGTGGAAGTTGGTGAGCAGTCGATCGGTGTAACGGAAGCGGAACACCGGGCTGTCGGGCCGGATGAACAGGGCGGTGCTGCCAGCGATGCCCGTGGTTGGGATGGGGTACGGCAGCGGGTGTGGGAGCGATTCGAGTGTGCGGACGCTTGTCGTGCCGACGACGGTGATGCTGGCGTTGTTGCTGCGTGCGGCGAGCAGGGCGTGGAGCGTCTCTTGCGAGACGTGGTAGGGCTCTGCGTGCATGGGATGCTGGTCGAGCGCTTCGCTCCGGACGGGCGCGAAGGTGCCCGTGCCGACGTGGAGCGTGACGGCGTGTCGCTGGACGCCCTTGGCGTCGAGTTGCTGGAGTAGCTCGGGCGTGAAGTGCAGCCCGGCTGTGGGCGCGGCGACGGAGCCGGGGGCGTCGGCGTAGACGGTGTTGTAGCGCTGCGCATCGTCGAGCGTGATCTCGGGCAGGCCCAGTGCCTTGCGCGCTTTGCGGATGTAGG
>DAIOEG010000027.1:3830-8383 GCA_036746415.1 Phycisphaera sp.
AGGGCGGGAGTGGCGGCGAGCCGAGCCGTTGGAGCACGGTGTGCGTCGTGTCGTGCGGGTCGGTTGTGTGAAGCTGCGCGAGCCACGTGCCCGGGCCGGTGTGTTCGAGCAGTTCGAGTGCGGCGCGGGGGTCGAGCGTGATGCGTTCGCCAACAGCAAGCGTGCCGCGCGTCTCGATCAGCAGCTGCAAGCGCTTGAGCGATGGCTCTTGGAGGAAGAGCGCTTTGACCTTGCCTGCGGTGTGGGCGCGGGTGCCCGTGAGGGCGGCGGGCAGGACGGCGGAACGGTTGACGATAAGCAGGTCGCCGGGGTTGAACCGGCCGAGCTTGGGCAGATCGCTGATGTGCGCGTGGGTGATGTGTCCGCTGGCGCGGTCGATGACCATGAGGCGTGCGGCGTCGCGTGGCGTGGCGGGGGTGGTCGCGATGCGGTCTTGCGGGAGGTCGAAGTCCAGTTCACGGGTGAGCATGGCGGGAGCGTAGTTGGCGAGTGGCTAGCATGTGCGGTGGAGGGTGTGGCGCCTTGGCCGACAATGGAGGCGGTGGTGCGAGGGATGTCGTGTGCGGGTTATCAACGTGATGCGAGGGTTCGATGCTCGGCAAGTGTGTGCTGATTGTGCGTGAGAGTGTCGCGTGGCCGATGGGGCGGGTGTGGTGTGATGCGTGGCGCAGGTGTGGCCGGGTGAGCCGCGGGAGGCGGGTGTCCTGATGGCGTGGGGGCCTGGTCCATTGCGTCGTGGAGGTGCTCGTTCGGATGGGCGTCGTCGGGCCCGGGTAGCCAAGGGCTTGCCCAGGACGTTAAAGGGTTGGCGTGTGCGGAGCTTTTGGGGCCGGGTGTGCAAGGCGTTGCTGATCGCGGGGGTGCTGGTGGCGTTGGTCATCGCCGACCGCAACGGCCTCTTGCTCGCGGACACCAGGGACTGGCAGCGGTTCCATGGCCAACGCGTGCGCGTGAGCCACGTGGTGGACGGCGACACGATCGACGTGATGCCTCTGGAGTGGGTCGGCTTGGCGGGCAGCGGCGACGCACAGGCCACGCGCATCCGCCTGTGGGGTATCGACACGCCCGAGACGGCCAAACCGACGTTGCGCGAGCCCGGCGAGCCGTTTGCACAAGAGGCGACCGCGTTCACGCAACGCCTCGCCCAGGGCGCGGAGGTGACGCTCACATTGGAGACGCAACGGGTGCGGGATCGGTTTGGCCGGCTGCTGGCGTACGTGACATTGCCGGACGGGACGGTGCTGAACGAACGGCTGTTGCAGGCGGGTCTGGCGACGGCCGACGGCCGGTGGGATCACGCGCAGCGGATCCGCTACGCGCTGGTCGAACAAGTGGCCCGGCGGTCACGCGTGGGGCTGTGGTCCACGCCTGAACCGCCCGCGAAACCGCCCCCGGAACCATCTGCGGAATCACCACCTAGGTCGCCTGGGAATGGTGCGAGTCGCGGGGGCCGATGACGGTTTGGCGGGGTATGATGTCCGGGTCGTTGCCCGAGGGTGTTGGACCTTCGGCGTGGTGGGTTTTGTGGCGTCGCTGAGAAAGGATGACCGTGGGATTCAGCATGCACTTTGGGCCACGGCGATCGGTGGAGACGCGTGAGCGGATGATCGCCGAGACCAGCACGTTTTTAACGTGGGCGTTAGCGGAGGAGCGTTCCTTGCCGAGGATCCCCTGCCGCGCGGTGGACCTGGGCGGGTTTACAGAGCTGGTGCGTCGCCCGCTGGGCCGCCTGGTGGCGTCGCACTGGTGGCACCGCGCACTTGAACGGGTGGGCAGCGGCTGACACAAGTCGCTTGGGCGGGATGCCGACAACTGTTGTACGCTCACACCTGTCCGAGCGAACTCTCCGTTGCCAATCACCGTAACACCGAACGCACCACCTCTTACACCCATCGACCCAGGGGAAGCACGTACTACCATGACGATCCGCGCCACCATCCGTTCGGGCTACCGCTGGCGGCTCGCCATCCTCGCCTTGGGCCTGGGCTTCTGGACCGCGTACTGCGCGTACGACGGCTTCTACGCGTACCCGCAGGACAACCAGCAATACGCCGCGCTCGAGGCCTTCAAGAAAGACCACCCCGACTGGCAAGCCAAGTGGGCCGAGCACGCCGCTCAGAACGACCTGCCCACCAACGTCAACAGCATCAAGCCCCGCTCCGACTTCGACATCTACACCCAGTACATCATGGGACTCATCACCGGGCCCCTCGCGCTGCTCGCCGGTATCACCTGGCTCCGCACCGGGTCACGCTGGGTCGAGGCCGACGCGGACCGGCTCCGCACCAGCGCTGGCATCGACGCGCCCCTGTCCTCCATCACCAAGATCGACGAGACCCGCTGGAAGTCCAAAGGCATCGCACACATCCACTACACCCACGCAGGCAAGGCCGGCCGGGTCCTGCTCGACGACTGGAAGTTCGAACGGCAACCCACCGTCGACATCTACCACACTGTCAAGAAAACCCTCGACCCCGCCTACGTCCCCGAGTCGGCCCAGGTCGCGCAAGACAGCGATGAGCCGCAGCCCGAGCAGGCGTGAACCTCCAGCACCTGTCACACTCGCACCCGACAGTTGGCACGCCTTCCAGACATCCGCTACGATCAAAACTCGCGCAACGTCACAGCGCATCGCCGGTTTATGTGCCCACTCGCTTCACTGCGAGACGCGCTGCACAAGGGCCTGAAGTGACACACAACATGGGGCCGTAGCTCAGCGGGAGAGCAACGCCTTTGCAAGGCGAAGGTCGAGGGTTCAAATCCCTCCGGCTCCATTTTCAAAAACCCACCTCGATGCCGTGATGATGACCACCGTGCCGGCGTGCAACGCGGTCAATGCCGGTTGTCACTTCACGCCGGCGGGTTCCATGCATCACGGAGGTCTTTCGCGGCTTGCATGCGTTGCAGGAGCGCTTCGTGCTGGTCTTTGCGCAGCTCGCCGCGCAGCGTGTTGAGTTCCTTGGTGAAGCGGTCGAGTGCCTCGGCGATCTCGTTGCGGTTGGCTTTCAAGATGTCGGCCCGCATGGGCGGGTTGCTCGCGGCAAGCCGGCTGGCGTCGCGGAAGCCCGTGGAAGCAAGCTCGAGACCGCCGGTGTGTTCAAGCGTGTTGCACAGCAGCACTGCCAGGAGGTGCGGCAGGTGCGAGACCGCCGCGACCTTGCGGTCGTGCTCGGTTGGGCTCATCGTGAGCGTGTAAGCGCCGGTGGTTTGCCACGTCTGTGTCACCGTGTCCAGCGCATCTGCATCGGTGTGCTCATCCGGGCACAGGACGCAGGGCTTGCCCACGAACAGGTCGGCGGAGGCGAAGCCGGGGCCTTGCTGCTCGCTCCCAGCCATCGGGTGGGCGGGGATGAAGCGCTGCGGCGCGGGGTAGTGGCGTCGGCAGTCGTGGACGACGCTGGCTTTAGCGGAGCCAAGGTCGGTAAGCACCCGCCCCGGCCGTTCGTGCGGCGCGAGCTGCTTGAAGACGCTCGCAAACGCGCCCAGCGGCACGCCGATGACGACCAGCTCATCGTCTGTGTGCCGGGGTGCGAACGCGTGGTCGAGGTCTTCGTACGCCGCGTCGATCGCGCCGACGGCTTTCGCCTCGTCGAGCGTTTCTCGTGTGCGTGCAATCCCAACGACAAGGCCCGCGTACCCCGCGCTTTTGACAGCCAGTGCGAAGCTTGCGCCGATCAGCCCCGGCCCGACGATGACGATGCGCTGCCAGCGTGCGAGGACGGGGTGCGGGTTGTTCAATGGCGGTGTCATGACGCGGGCTTGCCTCGGGGGCGGGGGTGCGTCAACATACCGCAACCGGGACCGGCAGAAGTGACCGAGACTATTGGGAGTGCAGCGCGTGTCAGACCTTGAGCAACAGCAGGACGTGGCGATCAGCGAGTACACCGGCTCTTACGAACTTGAGTTCGAGCGGCCGCTGACCGCGTTGGAAAAACAGATCGCCGAGCTGGAGGCGCAGACCGACCCCAACCGCTCGGCCGTGGGCCTGGACCCGTCCCTGAACTTCGCCGCCGAGATCCGCAAGCTCCGCCAGTCGCACACCGCGATGCTCAAGAAGATCTACGCCAACCTCACGCCTTGGCAGACCGTGCAGGTCGCCCGCCACCCCGGCCGGCCGCAGAGCACCGATTACCTCCGCCACTTCGTCAAGGACTTCGTTGAGCTGCACGGTGACCGGCACTACAGCGACGACAAGGCCATCGTCGCGGGCTTCGGACGCGTCGGCCCGCACAAGGCGCTTTTCGTCGGCCACCGCAAGGGCAAGGACACCAAAGAAAAGATCGCTTGCCACTTCGGCATGGCCCACCCCGAGGGCTACCGAAAAGCCCTGCGCTGCATGAAGCTCGCCGAGAAGTTCGGCCTGCCCATCGTCACGTTTGTCGATACGCCCGGCGCGTTCCCCGGCATCGGCTCCGAAGAACGCGGACAGGCCGAGGCCATCGCCGTCAACCTCCGAGAGATGAGCCGACTGAAGGTACCCATCATCAGCGTCGTGATCGGCGAGGGCGGCAGCGGCGGCGCGATCGGCATCGCCGTGTCAGACCGGCTGGCGA
>DAIOEG010000027.1:8393-13538 GCA_036746415.1 Phycisphaera sp.
CGCCTACTACTCCGTCATTTCCCCCGAGGGCTGCGCCGCCATCCTGTGGAAGGAAGCCAACCCCAAGACCAACCCGCTCGCCGCCGGCGCGCTGCGACTCACCGCCGACGACAACCTTGCCAACAACACCATCGACGCCATCGTCGACGAACCCTTGGGCGGCGCACACCGCAGGCCCGGCGTCATGGCCAGTCAGCTCGAGAAGTGGCTGATCCAGGCGCTGCGCGAGCTCAAGCGTTACAAAGTCGAGAACCTCGTCAACAAACGCTACGAACGCCTGCGGACCTTCGGCCGATGGATGGAAGACGCCACCCAGATGGGCGGTGCCACGGCGACGACCGGCGTTTAAGGTCTCCACATTCTTTTGCACCGCAAGAAACAGCTATAGGTTCAGCACGGTTTGTGCCGATACTGCACGTGCTCGCGACCTGTCAGTACCCAACCCCCGGCCGCCCGCCCATCGGGCATCAGGCCACTTGTTTAAAGGGCAGCGTTCGCGGGCTTTTTTATGCGCTGGAAGATGGCACGTCCGCTCGTCGGTGACTCTTGCGGATGGGTGGCAAGACGTTCAATTGAATTGACCGAGCATCTGGAAGCTGCCGGTGGGCTGGGGGGAGCCGGCGCTCGGTTCGTTGGTGATGGCGGCGAGGGTGACGGGGCCGGGGTCTGCTGGAAGTGTCGTGGCGAATGTGGCGGTGCCGTCGGCGCTTGGGGTGAAAGTGCCGATGGAGACTTTGCGTTCGTCGGCAGTGACGACCCAGAGCTGGAAGGTTTGCCCTTCGGGGAGCGGCTGGAGGCTTCGCGCGAGCAGGACGGTGGTCTTCTGGGCGGGGTCGTAGATCAGGCGGGCGGTGGCGGAGGGCTGGGCGTCGGTGCCTGTCATGGCGATCGCGCGGGTGGTCGGCGCTTCGAGGGCGCGGAGGATCTGTTGTGCGGCGTCGGCCCGCGCTTCGGTGGCGCGCAAGGTCACGGTGAGCTGGTCAAGCCGGGTTTGTAGGGCCGTGGCGCGCTCACGTGCTTGATCGACCTCGCTGGAGAGCAGGGCCCAGGTGGAGCCGGCGGCCAGGGCGAGGGCTGCGGCGGCGGCGAGCCAGGGCAGGGCACGGGTCCACGCGTTTGTCTGAGTCCGCTTGGCCGGGGTTCCAGCGACAGACGCTTGCGTGAGACGGGGCGGCGCGGCGGCGTTGCCCTCGGCCAGCAGTCGGCGTCGGAGCGTCTCTTTGGCGGAGGCGGGGACTTCGACGGGCGCGAGTGCCTCGGGCAGCTTCGCCAGCACGGCCTGTGCCTCGGCGTAGGCCGACACCGCAGCGGGGTCGCCCGAGGCGAGCCACGCGCGGGCCTGCTCGGCTTCGTCGGCGTCAAGTGCGCCGGCGGCGTAGAGCATCATCAGGGACAGGCGGTCGTCGGGTGACATCGTGAAAGTCGTTGCGGTCAGTGTCGATCAGTATCGGACAGTTGGGGTGGGCTGGGTTGTTCGGGCAGGGGGGTGTCTTGTGTTGCCGGTTGCAGGTGCGTGCGGACCTTTTGTAACGCGCGGCGGACCCAGGTTTTGACCGTGCCCAGCGGCGCGTCCATCGCCTCGGCCACCTGCGCGTGCGTCAGCCCCTCGTAGTAGACACGCTCGAGCGCCTGACGCTCATCCTCGGACAGCCGACGCAGCGCATCACGCACTTGAGCATCCGCCTCGTTGTGCAACAGGCGTTCGGACGGCGACCCACTCGCTTCGAGATGAGAAAGACCCGCGTCGCCCGAGGCGCGGCCGTGCCGGCGCAGCTCACGCAAGCGATCGATCGCTCGGCTGCGCGACAGCATCACCAGATAAGTACGCGGGTTCGAGAGGTTCGGATGGAAACGCTCGGCCTTTTGCCAAAGCTCGAAGAACACGTCGATCACCACCTGCTCGGCCTCGTGCTCATCATGCAGCACGCGGACGCACAGCGTGTACACGAGGCGCGAGTGCCGGCGGTACAACTCGTCAAACGCCGCGTGGTCGCGTTGCACCAGCCGCTCCATGAGCAGCAGGTCATCGGAGTGGGTGTACGGCGGCGGTAAGGGCAAGTTAAAAACGAGCGCACAGAGTGGTGAGTTCAACTTAAATCATTCAGCTGCGCTTTGTATTCCACAGCAGTCATTTTTTTCGTTTGGCTACATCTGGCCGCGCACAGACCCCGTATTCACTCGTGGAGGCGAATGATGTAGGGCTTTGGTGGCTCTGATCGTCGCTCCTGTCATTCGGCCCGACACACCACGGCCGACTAAGGAGAAACCCAAGTGAGAGTTGTGAAGCAGAGCGATTTGACGCGTAAGCGTTCCGGTGGACAGCGCCTCGTGGCGGCGGTGGTGGCGACCGTGGGCACGGTAGGCGTGGCGGGTCCAGCGGCCCAGGCGGAGCTGATCTACGGCGTCACGCAATCATCGCAGACGCTCGTGACGTTCGACTCAGCCAACCCCAACAGTCTGCTCAGCGGGCTGGCGATCTCGGGCCTGGCGACCAACGAACGCATCACCGGCATCGACTTCCGACCGCGCACCGGCGAGCTGTTCGCCGTCGGCAACTTCAGCAACCTCTACACCATCAACACCACCACCGGCGCTGCGTCACGTGTGGGCACCGGCTTTGCGGGCAACGCGGCGACGCTGAACGGCTCGCAGTTCGGCTTCGACTTCAACCCCACCATCGACCGCATCCGTAACGTGGCCGACACGAACCAGAACCTCGTGTTGAACCCGCTCACCGGCACCTCGGCCGCGTTCACCAACCTGTTCTTTGCGACCGGTGACGTGAACTTCGGGGCCGACCCCAACGTTGTCCATTCTGCGTACAACAACAACTTCGATGGGGCCACCACCTCGCAACTGTTCGGCATCGACTCCGCACGCGACATCCTCGTCCGCCAAGCCAACAACACGGGCGTGCTGAACACCGTCGGCTCCATCGGCACGGACATCACCTCCGTCGGCGGCTTCGACATCTCGGGCCTGACAGGCATCGCCTACCTCGCCGTCGAGGGCACCGGCAGCAACGCGGGCTTCACCATGTTCTGGTCGATCGACCTGGCCACGGGACTGGGCACCGCGATCAACGGCAGCGCCGGCAACAACCGCGTCGGCGGCGGCGAGACCCTCTCCGCCCTGACCGTCGCCATCCCAGAGCCCGCGTCCATCACCGCATTGGTCGCTGCCGCAGGCATGACCCTGCTCCGGCGACGTTCAGCCCTGTAAAGCAACGCCAAACTACACCCGATCCCCTCTCTCCGCAGCAACACGCAGGCCCGCGTGTTGCTGCGTTTTCATGTCGAGATTGATACGAAACGCCAAGACGCCAAGTCCCACCAAGACCATGATGCAGTGAATCAATCAGTGCATGCGAGTCATGATGTCGGCCTCACCCGCTGATCCTTTCGCTTGCTTTGTCTGCTGTGCGTCCTCTGCGCCTATGCCTCGCATGTATCCAACATCCCCTACCCCCACGCCACTTTTACTCGCCCGCTTCCGCCGTGCGCATGTGAAACACCATCGCCCCCGAGTTCATGCAATACCGCAGACCCGTCGGCGTCCCGGGCGCATCGTCGAACACATGCCCCAGGTGCCCATCACATCGGGCGCACACGACCTCGGTCCGCTGCCACACATCGCCCTCTTCAATCAGAGTCACGTGCATCGACGACACCGGCTTGTAAAAGCTCGGCCAACCGGTGCCCGAGTCAAACTTGGTCGCGCTGTCGAACAGCTTGTTGCCGCAACCCCGGCACGCGTACACACCATCGCCCTTGTAGGCGTGGTACGCGTTCTTGAACGGCCGTTCCGTGCCGTCCTGCCGGAGGATGTAGAACGCGTTCGCATCAAGCATCGCGCGCCACTGGTCTTCGGTGTGTTCCACCTTCTCAGCCGGGTCCGGCCAATCGACCTTGTCGGCAGGCGTGTCCGACACCGGCGGCTTGCCGTCTTGCGCAGACGCCCCGCCGAGGTTGCCTTGCATCAACAACAGCGCGCCGGTCAAGCCCGTCACGCCCACGAGCAGAGCAGCCCATCGCCGAAGTGTCCCTGGTGTGTGTTCCATCCCTGATCAATACGCGCCTGCCGCGTTTTATTCCAGGCGGGGTTGCCTTGGCCATTGGATCGGGGCGTGCTGCCCGGCGACGTTATGATACTTCGCTGATCCGCAATGCCTCTGCTGGCAAGGAACGCCCGACGATGACCTCTGTTGCCGATGTGAAAACCACCGTCCCGGGCCTGCCCCGGCTCAAGCCGGGCCACGCCGCCATCGTCGGCCTCCAGTGGGGCGACGAGGGCAAGGGCAAAGTCGTCGACCTGCTTACCAAGCACTTCGACGCCGTCGCCCGCTACAACGGCGGCGCCAACGCCGGCCACTCCGTCGTCGTCGCCGGCAAACGCTACGCCCTGCACCTCATCCCCTCCGGCATCCTCTACCCCGACAAGCTCAACGTCCTGGGCAACGGCGTCGTCGTCGACCCCGAGCAGGTCGTCAAAGAAGTCACCGGCCTGCGCGCTCAGGGCCTGACCCTCGACCGCAACTTCCTCATCAGCGACCGCGCCCACGTCGTCCTGCCTTACCACAAGAAACAGGACGAGCTGCAAGAGGCCGCATACACCATGCCCAACGCGCTCGACCAGCGCGTCGAGGGCATCGGCACCACCGGCCGGGGCATCGGCCCGTGCTACGCCGACAAGGCCCTGCGCTCCACCGCCGTCCGTATGGGCGACCTCCGCGACCTCGCCGAACTCAAGCACAAGCTCCACCGCATCGTCCCCATCAAGAACGCCACGCTGGGCGCACTGGCCACCTACACCGGCAAGCCCTTCATGCCCATCGTCGTTGATGAGCTGCTCGACTGGCTGACGCCCCTCGCTCACCAGCTCGTGCCGCACATCGCCGATGTCG
Organism: Phycisphaera sp.; assembly: GCA_036746415.1. GTDB lineage: Bacteria > Planctomycetota > Phycisphaerae > Phycisphaerales > Phycisphaeraceae > DAIOEG01. The sequence goes on from DAIOEG010000027.1 coordinate 13,297, forward strand.
CTTCGCTGCTGCACGACACGATCACCTCTGGCGGGCGCATCCTCTTTGAAGGCGCGAACGCCACGCTGCTCGACATCGACCACGGCACGTACCCCTACGTCACCTCCAGCAACTGCTCCTCGCTGGGCGTCCACGCAGGCACCGGCGTCGCCGGCCACTACGTCACCAACGTCCTGGGCATCGCCAAGGCCTACCAGACCCGCGTCGGCGGCGGGCCGATGCCCACCGCGCTGCACGATGCC
>DAIOEG010000028.1:0-2764 GCA_036746415.1 Phycisphaera sp.
GTCGCGATGGCCAAGCTCAAAGAGCTCGACAGCTACCTGAGCACCAAGGAGGCCGAACCGTTCCGCGAAGTCGCCCGCGGCGTCATCGGTAAGCAGCGCGAGAACCTCGGCGTGCAATTCAAGCTCGCATGGCACGACAAAGAGTGGCTAACGGCCGTGCGCATCGGCGAGCAGATCATCCGCGACTTCCCCAATACCCGCATGGCCGACGAGGTCCGCGGAGCCATCGACATCGCCCGCCAAAACGCCGACCAACAACGCAAAGCCAGTAGCTCGGTCTGACACACCGATGTCATCTTTTTCATGTTTGATCAGTTAGCAAGTACTGAAAGAGCTTCGTACCGATGCAATCACATCCCATCGTTCTGATCCCCGGGGATGGCATCGGGCCCGAGGTTGCCTCGGCCACCTTGGCTGTCTTGGAGGCCGCATCCGCTCCAGTGTCGTTTGAGACGCACCACGCGGGGCTCTCGGCAATTGATGCGGGCCTCGACGTGATGCCCACGTCTACCACGGATGCGGTCGTCCGGCTCGGCGTCGCGCTCAAAGGCCCGTGCACCACGCCCGTGGGCAAAGGGTTCACCTCCGTCAACGTGCAGCTCCGCCAGAAGCTCGACCTGTTCGCCGCCGTGCGACCCGTCCGCTCGCTTGCCGGCGTCAAGACCCGCTTTGACAGCGTCGACCTCGTCATCTTCCGTGAGAACACCGAGGGGCTCTACGCCGGCGTCGAGAACGACATCGTGCCCGGCGTTGTCACGTCGATGAAGATCGCAACAGAACGCGCGTGCTTACGCATCGCACGACACTGCTTCGACTACACCCGCAAGCGCGGCCGGAAGAAAGTCACCGTCTTTCACAAAGCAAACATCCTCAAAAAAACCGACGGCCTCTTCCTCCGATGCGTCGAGCAGGTCCACGCCGATTTTCCCGAGATCACCTACGAATCGCTCATCATCGACGCCGGCTGCATGCGCATGGTCCAGGACCCCACCCGCTTCGACGTCCTGCTCATGGAGAACTTCTACGGCGACGTCGTCAGTGACCTGTGCGCGGGGCTTGTGGGTGGCCTGGGCGTCGTGCCGGGCGCGAACTTTGGCGATAAGGCCGCCGTCTTCGAAGCCGTCCACGGCAGCGCCCCCGACATCGCGGGTCAACGCAAAGCCAACCCGCTCGCGCTGCTGATGTCCGCCGTCATGATGCTCAACCACCTCGCCGAGTCACGCAGCGACCCGCGCTGCAAACAAGCCGCCGACCGAATCAAGCACGCCTACGACCACGCGCTGCGTGACGGGGAAAAAACAGCAGACCTCGGCGGCACGCTCGGCACGGACGGCTTCGCCAACGCAGTCATCCAGCGCCTCCAGTAACACGCGCGTTCGCCTCACTCCACGTCTTCCCGCGCCACCACCCACAGCTGCAACACCGTCAGCATGCCCGGGTCGCTGTCACGCCCGAGCAACAGCATCGACCCCTCCACAGGCCCCGACCACCGCGGCACCCAAGACCCCGGCAGCAACGGCAAACGCCGTAAATCATCGCCCGCCTCCGCCGCGCCGTCACCGGGCACCGCGCACAACTCAAGACGTTCATCGTTCGCAATCAAAAACCAAGAGCCGCCCCACCACGCGCCCGCCCGGTCACCCGCCTGCATCGCCAAAACCCTCCCGCTCGAAAGCTCCACCAGCTCGATGCGATCACGCGTTGCACGGTAATACCCAAAGAAGCGCCGGTCTGGCGACAACGGCTCCGACAGCCCCGCGTCGAGATGGATCGCATCAAACAGCGACGCGGGCACATCCACCAACGCCACCCGCTCCGACGCCGCGTCGCCCACACGCCAACGCACCAGCGACCCGCCACGCTCGCCCAGCTCGACCCACAACAACGTCTCGTCGTCCAACCAACGCGGCAACACCTGCGCACCGCCGGCTGGGACCAACGGCGGCGGCCCCGATGTCACCCGGCCACTCTCCCGATCAATCACAAACACCCCCGCCTGCTCCGCCACCTCGTCGTACGCCACGACGGCCAACTGCTCGCCGCTGGGGCTCCACGCCGGCGACAACATCCGCCGCAGACCCACTGACCACCGACGCGTCACGCCCGTTGCCACCTCATGCATCATGAGCGCGCAGCCGTTCTGATCGTCATGACTCACAAACAGAAGCGTCGAACCGTCTGATGACCACGTCGGCCAGGCCGCGCCACCGATGGCGATGTTGCGTGGCTCGACATCGTTCGGATCTTCATCACCCACACGACGCATCCATAGCGACACCGGATCCAACCCCTTACCACTCACGAGCGCATCGGGCGACACCGCCGGCGCACCTTCTTGCATTTGTAGATAAGCGACCCACTTGCCGTCCGGCGAAAACCTCGGCAATTGCAGACCCGCGTTGGGCACCGCAGGCCGGACACTCGCAACGGCCATGACGCCTCCGCTCCAACGCCTGGGCTTACGCGTACGCTGGTCCTGCGGCGCGAGCTCGGACCAGCGCTGCTGATCGTCGCCAGCAACATCCGACGTTAATCGCTCCGCAGACGCAGAGCGCCACGCCGGCATCGGCCCCGCGCAGCCGATGACCAGCGCAAACGTCATCAGAACCACCACAGCGAGACGCAGCGGCTCAGCACTCACTCACGCACCTCCTCGATGCCCGGGGCAGAAGCGGCGTTGCCTGTGCTGGTCTTGGTTGCTTCCACAGCGGGCAGGCCGCTGAGCGCAGTGCCCTGCGGGTCGGACTCGTTGCCCTCGGGTGTT
>DAIOEG010000028.1:2774-13473 GCA_036746415.1 Phycisphaera sp.
CCCCGCGCACCCGGCCGAGCCAATCCGCGTGCCTCGCCGCCTCTTCATCACTAATCCGGCTGCCCTTCACAATGTGTGGTGTGACAAAGGCGATCACCTCGCGGTTGCGCGAGACACGATCAGTGGCTCGGAACAGCCCACCCACAAGCGGCAGGTCGCCGAACAAGGGCAGCTTACGGACCTCATCGAAGTCTTCCTGTTCCACGATGCCGCTGATGACAATCGTCTGCCCGTCGCGGAGTGTGACATCGGTGGTGGTGGTCCGTCGATCGAAAATGAAATTGCCGAAGACGGATGAGCCGTTGACGATGCGTGAGAGTTCCAGGTTGATCTTCAGATCAACCTCACCGTCCTGTGTGATGTGTGGCCGGACGTGCAGGCGTGTGCCGACGGACTCGTAGGCGAACGAACGCGTGATGTTTCCATCGCTGTCGCCGCGTGTGAGGTCGCTGGTGATGACGGGCACATCCTGTCCGTCAAAGAAGTGTGCTTCCTGGTTGTCGGCGGTGTACACGCGGGGCTCGTTGAGGACCTTGAGGTTGAGCTCCTTGACGAGCAGCTGGATGAGCAGGTTGAGGTCGAGGTTGGCGTTGAGGACCCCGTCGCCGCTGAAGATCTCGCGTGCATAGCTGGCGTCGACGCCCCCGCCGATGGACTGGTCCGCGAGGCGTGAGTCATTAAAGATGCCGGGGTCAGATGCGATGCGGACGCCCAGCGTGGATTCATCGTTGTGCTGGATCTCGGTGATGATCGCGTGGATGACCACCTGCGAGCCGGGCTTGTCCATCTCGGCAACCAGCGCTCGCAATGGCTCGGTGTGCGCGCGGGGCGAGATGATCATGACGGCGTTACGGCGATTGACGGGGACGACACGGGGTTTGCCAATGAGGTTGCTAGTGGGCTGGGCGTTGACGGTGGGGCTAGACTGGCTCCACCAAAAGTTCATCTGCGTCGGGTCGTTCTGTGCGTTCTGGTTGTTGCGGTCTTGATTGTTGTTGTTGCTGTTCGTGTTAGCGGCTGCGCCCCGCTCGCTGCCGCTGCTGGTCTGGCGGATGGTGTCGCTGAGGCCCCGCTCGGTGCGCGTGATGGCCGAGGGCGTGCCGGGCTCGGAGAACATCGCGTTGAGCTGCTCGGCCACGTCCTCGGCGTTCGCGTGCTTAAGCTCGATGATGATCGGCACGCCGGCGTCCTGCGGTTGGTCGAGCTCGATCAGCAGCTCATCGATCACCTTGTAATTTGCGGGGTTTTTTGTGGACACGATGAGCTTGTTGGAGTCCTGCATCGCGTTGAAGCTGAACTGGCCGAACAAGCGACCAACGGGCGTGGTCGAGTCGGTTGTCCGGCTGTAGCCGTCGTTGGACCAGCTGATCGAATCCGTCGTGCTCGACTTACTGAACATCTCTTCCAGCAACGACTGCACCATCACCGGGTCGGTGAACTTGAGCTCGTACACCCGGGGCTTTGCCTCGTCGAGGTTCAAGGGCAAGTCCCACTGCTCGGCCACGAGCTTCTCGATCCGCGCGAGGCGGTTCGGATCGGTCATGACCGTGATCGTGTTTCGCTGCGCGTCAGCCGTCACCGTGAGCACCGAAGCAGCTGCGGGCTGCGACCATCGGCCCCATCGGCTGGACGATTGCGTGTCCGTCGGGATGAACAACTCGTCGATCTTCGCCTTCACGTTCATCGCCGTATCGTGTTTGAGGGCGATCTCCTTGATGATCTGGTATTGCGACGACTCGATGTCCAGCTGCTCGAGCAGCGACCGCACCAGCGCTCGGCCCCGCTGCGAGCCATACACCAGGATCTGCCGCGATTTGATGAACGGGATCACCCGCACACTCGCGCGGATGTCCGCATCGGGCATCGCGCTGATCGTCTCGTTGATCTGCGTCGAGACCTCGTCCACATCCGCGTGCTGGATGTTGATGAGCTCGTACGGCTCGCTGCGGTCCTTGGGGCGATCCAGCTCGACGACCCATTTTTCGATGTCTTCCATCACCTCCGGCGCAGCGGCGGCGATGATCCAGTTCCTCGACAGATCGGCCTGCAACATGATTGGGGCCTCGTTACGCTCCACAAACACCGTGTTGCTGGGCGTTTCACCACCGCCCTGCTCATCTTCACCGCGTCCCCCTCGTCGCCCACCGCCCATCGCACCCTGTTGCCCGCCGCCTGCCGGTGATGTGAAGACCTCACGCCCAGCACCGCCTTGCGTGCCTGCGAGGATCGATCGCACCATCGTCACGATCTCGCTTGCGTCGCCGTTCTGCACCTTGAAGACCCGCTCCACCGTGTCGTTCGCGCGGGGCACGTCCAGCCCCTCCACCAATCGCTCGATGTGCAGCAAGTCGCCCGCCGCCGCCGTCACCACCAAACGACGAAGGTTTGGGTCCGCCACCACAAACGCGTACTCAGGCAGCATCGAGACCACCAAGTCCTTCAGACGTAGCACGTCGTAATGCTCGACCACGAACATCTTGTCTACGATCGTTGAGAGGTCCTTCAACTCGCTCACCGATGCATCCGACGCAACCGTTGGTCGGTTGATGCGTCGCATCTGGCTCAGCGGCAACAACTCGATCTGACGCGGCCCCTCGACTATGATCCCCCCCCGCTGACGCAGCGCGTTCCCGATCAACTCAAACGCCTCCGCCAACGGCAACTCCTTGTCCGACATGATCGTCAGACGCACCTGCTGAACCTCTTCCTGAATCAACACCGGCTTGCCCAACTCACGCATGAAAAACCCTGCGATCTGCTGGAGCTCCGCGTCGCGAAACGATACCGAGACCCTGCGGTCTCGACCCGACGTCTCTTCCAAGCTGTCTTCAGAAGTCGCCTCAGCCGCCTCCCTGCCATCCGATGCAACGTGATACGCTGGCGTCGGCTCGGATTCTGTTTGCGCAGCGACATACTCAACAAACAATGCAAAGTTGCATGCGCAACAGCAACCGATCACAAGCACACGCTCCCATGAATTGAATACACCCCGCGCCGCGTGTCTGCCGATCTGCAACGTCTTGATCACGATGGACATCCCTTGCTAAAGCCCGCTGCATCGGCAGCGATTGTTGATCCACATCACTGCTGCGGATTGGTTTCAGCCGGCGACTGCGACAGCACTTCCAACTCCGCAGAACTCTTCTCCGAAACCGCACGCGAACGACGACGCCCGCGTTCACCACCAACGCCACCTTCTCCACCACCACCCCGCCCACGAAGCGACCGCCGATCACCCCCGCCTTCGCCTCCGCCACCTCCACCACTCCAGCCACCCCCACCACCGCTCGACGCAAACACGTCGACCGTCACCTTTTCTCCGCGATACTCAAACTCAACCGATGAGCTGCGGATCGACAGCACCTTCGCACCCATCGCATCGTCACCGACCCCAAACGACTGCCCCCCCGCGTACAACACGCGGTCACCTAGCACGCCCTGCGCGCTGCGAAACGCTTCGCGCGGCGGCGGCGTCCATAGGTATCGCTCCCGCACACGCTGCACCGCAGCATCCGCCCGCGTCGGCCCCTGACCACTCACACCCCCCGTATGCGAGCCGTGCGAAGAAGCTTCGCGCACCGCAGGTGTCAAGCGCACGGCAACCACCGTTGCGCGCTCCTTCACATCGGACGATGACAGCCAGCCGAGCACCGCATACACGGCAACGACCACCGAGGCACCGATCAGCGAAAGCCACGCCGTATGTAAACCCTGTTGCTGCCACCACGCTTGGATCGTTTTCATGACCGGTTCTCCCCGCCCAGTGCCGGCGTTGACAGCACCATCACCGCCTGCCACTGGTCACGCTGCCCGGGGTTTGCCATCGTCAACTGCATCGACTCGACGACCACAGCAAAGTCCGTGTAGTTCAGCTCCTTCAGCATCGCTGGCAGTGCGCTCGCTTCACACATCACACGGACCCGGATCGACAGCATCGATACGCCCGGCAGGTCGCGCACACGCCGCACCCCCTGCACCTCGACCTGCGTCGCCGATGCCCCGCTACGCTGGATCGCCTCCTGTGCCGATGCAGGAAACGCAACCCGCGCTTCATCCACCGTTTGAAGCGGTCGATGCACGCTGGGCCCGAAGCGCTGTTCTAAACGCGCACGGATCGCGTCACGGCGTTCGATCTTTTCTTCCAGCCGCTCAAGCATCACTGAGCCGACCTCGACCGCTTGACGCGATTGGACCCAAGCCCCAAGCACCGGCGAGAAAACAAGCCGATACAACAACGCCGCACCCACCAACGCCACACCGATCCAAACCGCTCGCCTATCGCGCTGTGTCAAGAGCCACCCCCTTGCGTTGGCAGCGCTTTGTCGCGGGCTTGTGGTTCTAAAGTCGGTGGTACCGCTGGCTCCACCCATGCGCTTATAAACGCCGACGCTGGCTGCGCGACGATTGTGTACTCGATCTGATCGCGGTCATTGGCGGTCTGGTTGCGAATCTGCACACCACGCAGCGTCTTCATCGTCGCAAGCGAAGCCGCCACGCGACTCGCCTCCTCCGCAGAGTTCGCCGTGGCACGAAACACAAACTGCCCATCCCGCTCAAACCGTACTTCATCCACCATAAATCCCGACGTCTTCTGAGAAAACTCATCCAACACCGTCATCAACCCCGGCCCCGACCTCTCCAGATACGCCGCCACCGCCAGGTCCGTATCCAGCTGCGCAGCGCGCTTTGCGTCGAGCCCCGCTGATGCAAGCGCCTCAATCACACGCACCGACGAAGCGCGGTCACCCACAAACACAAGTCCACACGCGCTCAGCACGCACACCGCCGCAAGAGCCCATCGCCCCGCCGTCGGCCGACGCACCACAGACGTGCCACCCCTCAACCCTGCGCCTTCTGCATCTCCGCCCAGATCGATCACATGCCCCGCGTCCATCGCCCCGATCGCACACCCCGCCGCCATCAGTTGCGACGCCTCGCACTCCTTCAGTCCCAACAAACGCACCCAAGCCCCGAACGCCCTGTGCGGAGCGCCCAGTCGCGATTCCAACAACCCCGCTACCGACACCCCATGATCGCCATCGATCACCACAGAGAACTGACGCAGCGGTGGATCAAGCCCCGCGTCCGAGACCAGCTGAACCACTTGCTCCGCGACCGACTCGGCCGACACACCATCGCGCAAGCCGATCGACTGAAGCGACTTTATCTCGCCGTGTTCGTAACAAAGCACATGCATCCGCCTGTCACACAACGCGACAAGGGCGGATCGCTCACGCGCCGCCTGATCGCTGCACGACATGATCAAGTGATGCAGCGCCATCGGCCCAGCCGTGACGTGGCTCGCCTGCGACAGCGCATCACCAAGCGGTGCTTCGCCGATGGTTTTGATCAGCCGCCGAGCCACCGAATACACCAACACCGCCGAGCCATTCGTGCTGCGCTGCCAGCCCCACCGCACGTGATCCGCTTGTCCGGGGATCCGGGCCTCCAGCTGCGCCGCGATCAGTTGTCGTGTCGTCGCATCGTCCGCCTTGGGCAACGCGAATCGGTGCAGCGCGCCGACCCACTCACCCATCGACACGCCCCACCGCGTCAAGCCCGGCGACCCTGGCAGCGACTCCACCTCCGCACAACTCAAGAGCCGCAGCGCTTCGCCCTCACGTCCGACCTGCGCGTGCAGCACCCTCTCGCGCTCCACATGGAAGCCGTGCGCCAGCATCGATCTATCCGCGCGTCGCAACATCAATGACTCCGCCAATCTAGGACGACCACCGACTCGCCGCCGCGGTCCACGACCGCCGTCAGCGTCGCCGTCGTGCCCGAGGGCGTCCGACCCTCGCTTGACACACGCATCACGTGTGAACGCACCGTCAACGATCCTGCCACCGCTTTGAACTGCTCCTTCGTCAATAGATTAGAAAGGAGCAGCCGACCCACGCCGATGAACGGCCCCTGCGTCGATCGGTGCGCGAGGATCGCATCTGCCATCGCCGGCTCCATCCCCGGCACCGACTCCAGCACCTCACGTGATGCCGTGTTGACATTGACAAGCCCCACCAGCCGTTCATCCGCTTCCAGCGTGATCGCTTCCCAGGCACCCGCGAGCCACTCGGCTGTCACCTCATTGGTCAGCATGTCGTCCTCGACCTCACCCTCGCCCACAAGCCCGACCAGATCGAACAAGCTTTGCGCATCACGCCCTGTCTCCACCATCTTCTCCGCAAGCCCCGGCGTGACGCGCAGGACCGCCTGTAACACCGACGCGTCCGTCTCGCTCACGTTGATACGCGGCGTCCCGTCCATCGTCGTGTTCAATTCATAGGAGTACACAGTGACACGCGACGCAAGCCCCGCCTCCAACGTGCGGTCCGGCGTGTCGCTCGGCCAACTCACATCGCCGTCATTCTCATTGCGATCAAGACGCCCGTTCAGATTGCCGTCCTCACCGAAAAAAACGAGATCATCGATTCCTTTCACCAGCATCAACTCGCGCAGCGTCCGCATCGGCCCGTTGCGCGGCTCATAGGGGAACTCAAGCTGGCTGTAATACCCCCGCTCGGCCCCACCGGGACGGGCTTCTTCGTTGTCGTCGATCCAGTCCAGCAAAGCATCCGCCTGCGCAGCTGTGACATCACGCAGTCTTCTCAACTGCTCTTCGCCGCGTGTGTCAACGGCATTGACATTGAACTTTGAAGACTCATCGTCAAGGCCGAAGCGTGGTAACACCACATCCATCCCGTCCACCGGCGGGGCCGTCACCCGGAACGAGAAACCCTCTGCCAACGCAATGTTCGCAAAGTCTTCCACCGACTCGTACCAGTCATCCAATCGGCTGTCCTCCGCCGACAGATCGCTCGCCAGCACCGCCAGCGCCTGTTCCAGCCCGGCCCGTGCCATCCACTGCGCCTGCACCCGCTCCACCTCACCAAACCCAAGCGTCGCCGATACCCTCGCCGTGCGCAGCAGCCCCAGCACCAGCAGCATGACGATCATGAGCAGCCACATCACCAAGACCAAGACCGCACCGCGTCGCCGTGATGCGCTGCGGCTGTGACTGGCACATTTGAGATGCGCTCGCGTGTGAGTCATGACCCACTCCCCCTCTGATCCTGATCTTGACTGGGCATCATCGGCCAGTGAATCAGCCGTTCATACGTCCGAGTCACCTGTCCCTCATCATCGACCGCCAGCACGACCAACACCCGTGCCGCAGTCGGCCACGCCGCGAGATCCATCGGCCAGTCCACCGACCAAACCGACCCATCGAAGTACAACACGTCAAACGCCAACACTCGATCGGCGATCGGCTCCACGACCCCGCCCTCATCCGGCGGCGCGTTGCGTGTCGGATCGCTCCGCCGTGTCAGCACCGACCACGGCCGATCGGGCTGAGGGACAAGGTAAAACTCCACTTCATGGACATCCGACCCGGCGTGGCCCTCGCGCACTACCCGATCAGTCACCGTGTGGAACCGCAGCACATCCGACGCTCCGCGCGGCCCCTGCTCATCGGTGCCTACGAACAACACCGCATCACCTCCAACGTTTCGGAACTGGTTGCGTAACGTGCCGGTCAATGTGCGGATCGCGGCGTCTGCCTGCGCATGGTGCTCGCTCAAGCGGTTCAACTGCTCACGCGAACGCGTGACCTGATACGTCAGCGTCGCTCCGGCTGACAACACGATGCCCACCAGCCCCGCCGCTACCATCATCTCAACTAGCGTAAAGCCCGCGCGGCGAGATTGCTGTGCGATGCACTTGCGCATCACGATGGGTGGCGCATGATTCACAGGTCGCTCCATAACGCGGTCGATTTGCGCTGACCAGGTGGGTCGAAGAGCTGCGTGTGGCCGACGACTTCTGCGCTGCGTCCGCCGGGCGTCGTGTAAGTGATACGCACCTCAACGCGGTACAGGTCTGCATAGAGCGCACCTTGCGTGATCGTGGCCGTCCACGCGAAGCGTTCGTCAAGCGAGCCGGACTCCGGGCCTTCAACCGCGACGCGGTTAGGCCCGATGATGTCGATGCGTGTCAGCACCGTGTCGAGCCACTGTGCCGCTGCGCGTTGGTCCTGCGCCCGTTGCGATGCTTGATTGCACTGCGCAATCGTTCCGGATAATGCGGCCGCAAACACCGCAAGGATCACACCCGCGATCAGCGACTCGACGACCGTGAAACCCCACCGCGCCGCTCGTGCCCGTTGAGATCGCAAGTTGTTAAGCATCTAAATCCTCCCGCAAGCTCGGGAGCGATGTCACCGTGTCTTCCACCAGCTCAGCACGACCCGTCATTGGCTCGATCACGATGCAGTGCGTCAGCCCCGCGCCTTGCATGCGGATGATTGCACCGTCAGCCGTCCCGTCCGCGTGGAATCGCACCGCGAGCGTCTCGTCGGCAGGGTCGCCTGTCACCACATCGACGCCGACGATCCGCACGGGCTCAACGATGATCGTCGGTTTGATCGGCCCGCCTGTTAGCGACAGATAGGTCTGCTCGGCGTCCACATCCTCACTCATGACCTCAATGCGATAACTCGACCGGCCCTTCCACTGCGCATCCTCGGGCACGAGCACCAAGCGAATAGTACGGCGTTTGATCGTCGCCATCCGCTGTGTGTATCGAGCCGTGTCGAACAGCTCACGCGCCTGTGTCCGCAGAGAAGCACGCTGCATCGTTGCGTCCAGCGACGGCACGGCCAGCGCCGTGAGCAGGGCGATCACAACGATCACCACGATAAGCTCAACGAGTGTGAAGCCGGGTTGTCGGGTCCGCGTGTGCATCAGTAGTTCGTCACGTCGGCGTTCTCGTCTTCGCCGCCTTCCTGGCCGTCGGCCCCGAGACTGAGCAGGTCGAAGGTCCACTGGTTGCCGGGGTATCGGTAGATAAACGCGTTGCCCCAGGGGTCTACTAGGTCCTTCTGTTTGATGGTCGGGGGCGATGCGCCCTCGACGCCTGTGGGCGGGTTCGCCAGCTCTTCGAGCGAGTCGGGGAAGCGCGCATAATCCTGCTGGAACATCTGCACCGCGTTTTCAAGTGTCGCGACCTGTTGCTTGGCGACGGCCTTCTTGGCCTTGCCCGCGCGGTCGAAGAGGTTGGGCACGATGAGCGCCGCGAGGATGCCGATGACGATGACGACGACCATGATCTCCACCAGCGTGAAGCCGGCCCGGCGGTGTTGAACGGTGTCGAGCTGCGAGCGTCGTTGAGTCTGCATGGTGTTCCTTATCAAGTGAAGCAATCGGGCGTCATCCACCCGGGGTCGAAAGGTCCATGCCCATGATGGGCAACAGAGCCGCGGCAAGGATGAACGCGACAAACCCCGCCAGCACGAGGATAAACAGCACTGGCACGACCGACATGACGCGCTCGAGCGCGGCTGCGGTTTCTTTGTCGTACGACTCGGCGGTGGTCATCAGCAGTTCGTCGAGCCGGCCGGTGCGTTCGCCCATCGCCACGACCTGCACGAGCAGCTGCGGGAACTGCCCGGTCTCGCGCAGCTGGTCCGCGATGGAGGCGCCGCGCACGATGCCATCCGTCGCGCGGTCGATCTGTTGTGCAAGTGCTTCGCTCCCAAGCGTGTCGCGGACGATGCGCATCGACTCGACGATGGGGATGTTGGACTCAGCCAGCGTGCCCAGCGTGCGTGCGAAGCGTGACACCGCGACACGTCGGATCGCCGGGCCGATGAACGGCAGCTTGAGCTTGAACGTGTCGAACGACAGCGCACCCGCAGGTGTGCTCTTCCAACGCCAGAACAACACCGAGCCCACCACAATCGCCAGGCCTGTGATAACGCCCACCGGTGAACGCAGCAGCTCTGTCGCGCCCATCAGGATGCGCGTGGGCAGCGGCAGTTCGCCGCCGGTCTCGCTGACGACGGCCATGATGCGTGGCAGGATGAAGAGCATGATCACGAGGATCGACACCAGCCCCAGCGACACGACCATGAGCGGGTAGATCGCGGCGGACCGTAGCTTCTCGCGCAGCTCTAGGTCGGCCTCAGCAAAGGATGCGAGCGATGCCATCACGCGGTCCAATGCGCCGGCCGTCTCGCCTGCACGCGTCATGCTCACCTGCATGAGCGAGAACACGCGCGGGTGTTGCCGTAACGCTTCGGACAACGCGTCGCCTGCGCTGACGCGCTGGACCAGATCGAAGACCAGCGCACGCACAGCCGGCGACTCGGCCTGATCACCGACAACCTGTAACGCGCTGACGAGGTTCAGCCCCGCTGACAGCCCCACCGAGAGTTGACGCAGCAACGTCAACCGTTGACGGGCGGAGATGCGCAGGCCCACGTTGGACGCGGTTGCGTCGTCGGCGCGTCTCTCGCGTAGCTCGATGACGAACGTGCCGATGCTGCTGAGCTGCGTCACTGCCGAGGAGCGGTCTGCCGCAGCGACCATGCCGGCGACCGATCGGCCGGCGGTGTCCAACGCCTTGTATGCGAACTGTGGCAAACCTCAACACCTTTCAACGGGTGCGGACCCTGAAGACCTGTGTCCGCCCTTTCGTCAGACATCCTGCGTAACGCGGAGCACTTCTTCGAGCGTCGTGTGGCCGGCGGCGGCCTTGCGGTAACCATCTTCCCACATCGGGACGTGCCGGTCGCCCATGGTCTCGATGAGCGTGCGTGTGGTCGCGCGTTGAGCGATGGCGTCGCGCAGCGGCTCATCCACTGTCATCATCTCAAAGATGCCCATTCGGCCTGAAAAACCTGTGTTTTTGCACTCTCGGC
>DAIOEG010000029.1:0-3843 GCA_036746415.1 Phycisphaera sp.
GGTGCCCGCCGGGACGCATGGCTTCCTCAGAGCGCAGGGTGATGACATTGTTGATGACCGGGGCGAACCCGTCCGACTGTTTGGGACCAACATCACCGACTTTCACGCGATGCCGCCCAAGGACCGGGCCGAGGGCATCGCCAAGCGCCTGCGGCAGATGGGTATCAACTTTGTCCGGCTGCACTACTTCGACTGGACGACCGCGCCGGCGGGCATCCTCGCCGACGACCGCGAAGCGCTCAACCCCGTGAAGCTCGATGAGCTGCATTTCCTCGTGGCCAAGCTCAAAGAGCACGGCATCTACACGAACATCAACCTGCACGTCTCGCGCGGGCACACGTCGCTGCCTCAGGGCTGGGACTGGCAGGGCAAGGCGATCAATCGCATCGTTCCCGAGATGATCGAGTCGCAGAAACGCTACGCGCGGCACCTTCTCACCGCGAAGAACCCGCACACGGGGCTGACGCTGGCGGAAGACCCGGCCGTTGCGGTCGTGGAGTTCAACAACGAGAACACGCTGTTCCACAACGGCGGCGGCCACGCGATGATGTTCGCGTCGCTTGAACCAAGATGGCGTGAGCCGATCGAGCGGATGTGGAACGCGTTTCTTCAGGAGCGTTACAAGAGCGACGCCGAGCTGTCTGCCGCGTGGGAGCTGGGCCAAAAGGCCGAGGAGGGGGACGAGCTGCTGCGAAACGCCGACCTCACGGCGGGCACCGAGGGCTGGTCGCTCGAGGCCTCGGGCGGGGCACAGGCGACGCTGGAACCCTTCAATACCAGCGACGGTAAGCACGGCCTGCGGTGGTTGGCGACGCTGCGCGGAGGGGCCTCATGGAACCACCAGATCCATCAGAACAACGTGCCCGTCGAGGGCGGCGAGCAGTACGCGCTGCGGTTCAAGGCCAGACGCCTCGGCGGCAACCCCGTCATCGAAGCCCGGCTCATGTACCAGGACGCCGCGTGGGACACGCTCAGCGGGCCGTCGACGGTGACGCCCGGCGGAGAGTGGCAGTCGTACGAGATGCAGTGGCTGGTGTCGGCGGCGAGCGTGACGCAGCCGGTGCGCTTGAGCTTGAGCACGAACAACCTGACGGGCGTGCTGGAGATCGCGGAGCTGTCGCTCAAGCGCGGTGCCTCGGTGACGCTGGAGCCGGGGGAGACGCTGTCGGCGGGGACGGTGCCGCTGCCGGGCCGGTGGATGAGCAGGGGCAGCTTCAAGGACTGGCGCGAGTTCATCACGCAGCGCGAGCTTGAGTACGCAAAGCAGATGCGGGCGTTTGTGAAGGACGAGCTTGGGGTGAAGGCGATGCTTCTTGACTCGCAGGCGAACTACGGAGGCACCGTGGGCCTGGTGCGTGAGATCGAGAACGCCGACATCATCGATATGCACGGCTACCCCGCACACCCACAGGGCGGGTA
Source organism: Phycisphaera sp. (assembly GCA_036746415.1). Classification (GTDB taxonomy): domain Bacteria; phylum Planctomycetota; class Phycisphaerae; order Phycisphaerales; family Phycisphaeraceae; genus DAIOEG01. The sequence continues at coordinate 1,420 of DAIOEG010000029.1, forward strand.
TGTGTGGCAGTGGCCCAACGAGTCGCTGCTGCAAGGGTGGCGGACGGACGAGTTTGCGTCGCTTGCGATGTGGCGAGCGGCGGGCAAGCCGATGATGGTGAGCGAGTTCGATGTGAACCCCGCGAACGACCACGCGGCGGAGTCGTTCCCGCTGCTGGCGACGCTGGCGTGCCTGCAGGGCTTTGATGCGCTGGCGGACTACGCGTGGTTCAACTTCCAGACCGGCGAGGCCGACCCTTATAACGCTGGCCGGATCACGAGCCCGTTTGCGACGGTGGGCCACGCGGGCCAGATGGCGACCGTGCCGACGGCGGCGCTGGTGTACCGACTTGGATTGATCGATGAATTACGGCTGGAGCGCGTGCTGCGTGTCTCGCGCGAATCGCTGCTGTCGGGCGAGGTGTCGGGGAGCGCAATCAAGGCGTTCTACGCCAAGGCGAACATTGCGGAGAACGATGCGTGGACAAGCAAGCTGGGCGTGTCGCTGGTGGACGATGCGTCGGCGGGCGAGGTGGGTTTCATGCGTGACAAGAACGCCGAGCAGCAGGTGCGGCTGATCGACACGGACGGCGAGCGCCGAAGATTGCTCGTCGAGACGCTGGCGTACCGCTCGGCCCTGGGCTGGTTCAAGCCGCAGGAGACCGTGGCGCTCGGCGATGTGTCGCTGACGTTCCACGCCAAGGCGATGGACGGCTACGCGAACGTGACACTGGTGTCGCTGGACGGCGAGCCGATCGACGAGGCGGAGGTGCTGCTGCTCACGTCGCTGGCGCGCGTGGAGAACGCGGGCATGTCGTTCAATGAAGACCGCACGAGCGTGGGCCTGCAGTTCGGCGACGGGCCGACGCTGGCTGAGCCGGTGCCGATGGACGTGTCGCTGCCCTCGTCGGGGTCCGGCTGGCGTGCGTGGCACCTGGACGGGGATGGCCGAAACGTCGGCGAGGCCCTGAGCATCACGTCTGAGGGCTTGCTGCGGATCGATGCGGATGGCTTTACGCCGTGGGTCCTCATCGAGCGCGGCGATTGAGTATTGATTAACGTGTATTCGTGACTTGGGAGCTGTGATGCGTTCATCGTGTGGTGTGTTGATGCGTTCGCTTGTGTTGAGCTAGCTAGTCACTCCGGCGTTGCTGCTGTGCGCGGGCGCATCGGCTGACAGGGCCGGTGAGGTGGCTGAGCCGGCGCGTCCGACGTACGGGGCGTGGACCAGCGGGCGGATCGGCGGGGGCGGGTATTTGGTTCAGGTGCACCCCTCGGCCCAGCGGCCGGAGCGCGTCTACCTCGTGCCGGATGTGTGCGGGCTGTATCGCTCGGACGACGGGGCGCGTTCGTTTCGACGCATCGACGGGACGCTGCCGACGCACCCGGCCAGCCGGTACGTCGTGGGCCTGAGCATCGACCCGCGCGACGATGACACGATCGTGATCGCGGTGGGTTGCCGGTGGTTCGACCGCTCGGGTATCTGGGTCTCCAAGGATGCGGGCCAGACGTGGGAGAACACGCTGGTCGCGCTGTTCAACGCCGACGACGAGACGAGGTATGACGGCATCGACCTGCGACGAGACCCGACCAACCCGGACCGCCTGATCGCCGTGGGCACGCTCGACGGTGTGTTCGAGTCGATCGACAACGGCCAGACGTGGCAAGAGCGGGGCCTCAAGGGCATCGTGCCAAGCGATGTCTTGATCGACCGCATTAAGCCCCAGCGCATCCTGATCGCCGCAGCCACGACAGATGCTTATTTTGCCAAGCAATACCTCCCACCCGGCGAGGACAAGGTCGTCACCCAAGGGGCGGTGTGGTCAACCCAGAACAGCGGCGAAACATGGGAGAAACTCGGTAACGACAACTTCACCGAGTTTGTGCAGGACCCGCTCGACGCGTCCGTGGTCTATGGCATCCGCAACGAGTCGCGGCTCATGCGCTCAAGCGACTTTGGGACCACGTGGGAGGTCTTCAGCGACGGGCTGAAGCTCGGCGAGGAGTCGCTGCCGTGGTATCCGGTCGATGAGAAGTACCTGGCGCTCACGGTGGCCGGCAACGATGTCATGACCACCAGTGCCAAGGGCACGATCTATAAGCTCGACCGAGATGCCGGGCGCTGGGTCCGGGTCGTGACGCGTGATGTGATCGAGCCCAAGCACTGGTGGGGCGCGACCAAACACAACCCCGACTTCGGCGTCGAGTCGCAGTTCCCCGATGGTGGCTACATCAACACGATGTCCTCGGTGTCGAGCTTGATGGTCAGCCCGCACGACCCCGAGCTGTGGTGGATGACCGACTGGTACAGCTTGTATCGCAGTGAAGACGCCGGCGGCACATTCGTCAACACCACCGAGGGCATCGAGAGCACCTACGTCCACGACGCCCAGCAGGACGCGACCGACCCGATGCACGTGTACCTGGGCCTCGCCGATGTGGGCA
>DAIOEG010000029.1:3853-6228 GCA_036746415.1 Phycisphaera sp.
TTCCTCTCGCGCGACGGCGGGCACCACTTCGTCAGCCGGACCAACGGCGGACAGATCACCAACAACATCAAGCGCATCGCCATCACCAAGGCGGACCCCAACCGCCTCTATGCGATTGGCCCCAACCCGCCCGGCGGCGGCTGGATGAGCAACCACGTCTTCACATCCAAAGACCGCGGGTGGAACTGGAACGTCAGCGAGATGACCGGCCTGCCGGCCATGATGGCGGGCTCGCACGACGGCAGCGGCGGGGGCCTGCGCATCAACACCATCGTCGTCAACGACCGCGACTCGGCCAGCATCTACGTCGCGCTCTCCGGCCCGATCGGCGAGGGCGGGGGCGTGTACCACAGCACCGACTTTGGCTACTCATGGACCGCGATCAACGACGGCCTGCCGCAGAGCGTCGAGCTCTTCCGCAGCGAGATCTTCAGCGGCGGGCAGGAGCTCGCGCTTGGGATCGACGGCGTGCTGCTGGCCAGCAGCATCAAGACAGGGCGACTATTCAAGCTCACCCCCGATGCCGAGTCGTGGGAAGAACTCAAAGGCGCGTTGCCTTCAGCCATCAACGACATCATCGCAGACCCCCACACGCCCGGCCGGTTCTACGCGGCGGTTCCCGATGCGGGCCTCTTCCGTACCGATGACAACGGCAACCGCTGGGACAAGCTCGACACACCAGTCACCCGGCCGGGCATGAAGAAGACCCAACACGTCACCGTCGATCGTCAGCATCCTGGGCGTTTGTCGGTTGGCACGGACGAGGGCGTGCTGTTCTCGGCGGACAGCGGCGACTCGTGGCACGTGCTGGATTTGGCGCTGCCGGACCGCACGGCATGGAACCGCGGCGCGTTTGCCGGTGATCGTCTCGTGATCGGTAGTGCCGGTGGCGGCGCGTACTTCATCACACTGCCAACAACGCCCACCCGCTCAACGCAGCATGATGCTCCGAACGCTGGAGATCACGAGCCGGTATCGCTGCTTGTGAATGGTGACATGACGCTTGGCGCAGCGCAGCCCGAGGGCTGGTTGATGTGGAGCGGAGAAGGGCGGGCGCAGCTCTCACGTGACACAAAGGTGTTTGGCGACGGGCCGGCGTCGCTGCGACTCGCATCGGTCGGTGGGCCGGCATATGCCATTGCCAATCAGCCGCTGGGGTCGGTTCCGACACGTGTGCGCATCAGTGGCACGCTGCGATCATCCGGCTCGTTACAGGAGTGCGTGGTCGCGGTCCAGTGCTTTGATGCCTCGGGCAATCAGGTCGCCTGGCTGTGGCTGGCCGACGGGCTGGACGCGGACCAGTGGAAGCCGTTCGACTCCACGGTGCAGATCCCCGCAGGTGTGGCGAATGCCGTTGTTGTGATGACGTTGAAGGGAGACGGCCAAGTGCACCTCGATGCGGTGCGGGCGGTCGCGCAGCCATAAGAACCTCAGACGCCTGAAGGGGTGTGTTGCAAGTTGGAGCGGTCTTACTTGCCGATGCAGAAGGTGGAGAACACTTTGCCGATGATGTCGTCGGGGGTCATGACGCCGCCGAGTGAGGCCAGGGCGTCGAGGGCTTCGCGGAGCGTGACGGCGACGAGTTCCAGCGCATCGATGCGGTCGCGGGTCGGGTCGAGCATGGCCTGCGCTTGATGCAGGTTTCGCAGCGCGTTGCGGAGTGCTTCGATGTGGCGGGGTTGCAGCGCGAGGGTTGCGGACGCGGTGGAGGACGTGGCGTGAACGACGTTGTGTGGGGCGAGTCGTTGAGCGATCGCGGTGCGCAGCGCATCGAGGCCTGAGCCGCTGGTACCGCTGACGTGGAGGTCTGCCCTGTTGTCGATCGGATCGATGTCGATGCGCGTCTGCACAAGCAGCACGTTGCGGTGCGAGGAGAGGTCCACGCCCGGTGTTGGGCCGAGGCGGAGAACCACGTCGGCCTTGCGGACCGCGTCCGATGCGGCGCGCTGCGCTGCGCGGTCGAGCCAGCCGCCCGCGCCGTCGAGGCCCGCGAGGTCCACCAGCATCACGTCCAGCGCACCGTGCGCCTCGCTGCGTTGCACCTGCCAGGGCTCTTCGATGACATCGCGTGTCGTGCCCGGCAGCGCATCGACCACAGCGCGCGGCTTCCCGAGCAGCGCGTTGAAGAGCGTGCTCTTGCCCGCGCTTGGCGGGCCGGCGAGCACGACCCTTGGCAGGGCGGACGCCTCGGACCACGGCCGACTCGTCGTGAGTAGCGTGTCCAACCCCTGCGTGATGGTGTTCAAGCGGGCTTGCAGCGCGGCAGGCGTGATCACCACCACGTCATCTTGATCCACAAAGTCGATGCCCGCTTCGACACGCGCGAGCGCCTCGGCCAGCGCATCGACAAGCGATTGCGCGACGCGTGACAACCG
>DAIOEG010000029.1:6238-13176 GCA_036746415.1 Phycisphaera sp.
CAATGCGCCGGCCGCCGAAAGACCCGCGTCACCTTCAGCAGCGATCGTCGCCGCGATGCCCTCGGCTTGCGTCAGGTCCAGCTTGCCCAGCGTGAACGCCCGGAACGTGAACTCGCCCGGCTCCGCCAGCCGTGCGCCGTGTGCGACCGCGCTGTGCAACAAACGCTCCAGCAAAGCCGGCTGCCCCGGCACCTGAAGCTCTCCCGTGTCCTGCCCCGTAAAACTCCCCGGCCCAGGGAACCAAGCCAACACCCCCGGAAGCGTCAGTGCCGTTCCCCCTTGCTCGCAGGGCAATCGCACCTCGACGCAAGACACACCGCGCTCGAACGACACCCCATCACCACACCACCCCCGCACCACTTGCAACGCCTCCGGTCCCGACACCCGCAACACCCCACGCCACGACCGCCCCGGCGGCGAACTCACCGCAACGATCGTGTCCACGCCTGACATCATGCAAGAGCACTCCGACCCGCGACACCACCACGCCGATCACCCATGCATCACCCGCGCATCACAACGCCACTCAACCCGACCACGCATCGCGATAGCGCACCTTCATCGTCCCGTGCTCGATGTCCACGGGCAGCCAGACATATTGCGATGCGCCCAGGTCCTGGGGGTTCCAGCGGTCGAACATCGCGATCAGCCGGCCGTCACGCAGCGGGAGCAGGAACGTGCTCTGTGCTCGGAACGTCAGCTCGGCCTCGGGGCCGACGCACGGGTTGCCCAGTTCCTCCCACGGCCCTTGGATGTGCTCGGCCACCGCCGCACGCGCCTCGTTGGGGTGCCAGCCGGTGCAGCCGGACGCGATGTACCACAGCCGGCCCTGGTGATGCGCGATCGCGTGGGCCTCCATGCTGCGCTTGGGGAAAAGCAGCGTGTGCTCATCCGTCAGCCCGGTGAAATCGGGCGTCATCCGGCTGAGCATCAGCGTCTCGTTTATGTCCGTCGAACACAGGTGCCAGCCGTTGCCCTGCGGGTCGATGTACACGGTCTGGTCCCGGCTGTCCCGGCCTTGCGGACGGAACGTCTTGATCAGCTCGAACGGCCCTTGCGGCTGGTCAGCGACGGCGACGGCTACGGATGCGAGTTGATACAGATCGTCGTCGAGGTGCAACCACATGACATACTTGCCGGTGAGCGGGCAGTGGACGACCTTGGGCCGTTCACCGACGTTGCGCGGGTGCAGCGCATGGCCGGGCGTCTCGTTGGCTTTGAGCACGAGGCCCAGGTGCTCCCATCGGAGCAGGTCGGTGCTTTGGTAGCAGGAGATGCCGATGAAGTCGACGCGGTACTGCACGGCCTGCGAAGAGGTCGTGGGCCCGGCCTTGTTCTCGCCGTACCAGTAGTACACGCCGTCGCGTTCGAGGACGCCCCCGCCGTGGGCTTGGATCGGCTGGCCATCGGTGTCGAGCCACGGCTGGCCGTGCTGTAACAATGCAGGGGTCTGTGTCAGGGTGCTTTTCATGCGTGCGGTCACTTCTTGCGCTGCTTGTACGTCTTGTCGGCCTGCGATTTCTTCTGCTGATCTTCCATCCGCTGCTCGGCCATTTGGCGGGCCATGTCGAAGCGTTGCTGCAGCTTCCATCGCAGCGAGCCGGGCTTGGGCGGCTCTTTCTTTTTGAACAGTTCGCCGCGCTCTTCCTGCTCGCGGACGTGTTTGCGCACCAGCCACGAGTCGACGATACCCGCGAGCGTCGAGACGGTGATGTACAGCGTCAGCCCCGACGGCGCGGAGTAGAGGAAGATCGGGAAGATGAACGGCATGATCTTCATGATCTTCTGTTGCTGGCGCTGCTCCTCGGTCTGGGCGGGCGGCGTCGTGAACTTCATGTTGAAGTAGAACACGACGGCCATGAGCAGCGGCAGGACGTTGATGCCGTCGAAGTGCGGCTGCACGAAGTAGAGGTTCAGCGTGTAGCCGTTGCCGGGGAACTTGATGAAGTGGTCCGCGACCGAGAGGTCTTGCAGGAAGTGCCACGCCCCGCCGGAGATCGATTGGAACACGCCGTAGAACGCTGGCTGGTGGCGCAGCTCGATGGCGAAGTAGAGCATCGCATACAGCGCGACCCAGATGGGCATCTGGAGGAACATCGGCAGGCAGCCGAGCATGTTGGCGGGGTTGATGTTCTTCTCGCGGTACAGCTGCATGACTTCCTTGTTCATGCGGGCGGGGTCGTCCTTGTACTTCTCCTTGAGCTTCTGCATCTCGGGCTGCAGCGCGCCCATCTGTTTGCCCATGCGCATCATGTTGGCCTGGGACTTCTTGGTGATGGGGTGCAGGAGCAGCCGGACGGTGATGACCAGGAGGATGATCGCCATGCCCCAGTCGAAGACGACGTAGTCGTGCAGGACTTCGAGGTAGCCCAGCAGCAGGTGCGCAAGCCACTGGAACGTGCACCACGTGCAGCCCAGCTCGTACCGCACGAGGTCAAGAAACCCAAGCTGGGCATAGGGCGTCTGCTTGAACAGCTCCTTCTCGCGCGGCCCGGCATAGACAGCCAGATCAAACCGCGCCGCGCTTCCGGGGGCGATGCGTGTCTGCCCGGTGCCCAGTGAGAACATGACATCGGTCTGCGTGCCGACCTTGCTCAGGCGGCCGCTGACGTTGGGGAACACTGTCTCAAGCTCCACGATGTCGGCGGTCTTGAGCGTCGTCGTGTCGTCCGGCAGCGTGTGCGTCACGACCGCGAAGTAGCGGTTCTCCGACGCCAGCCAGGCGAGGCGCGGCTGGATCGCCGCGTCCAGATACGGGTTGGGCCAGACGACCGGCGGGTTGTCCTTGACGAACTGATACCGACGCAGAAACGCCCCCTCGACATAGATCGCCGTCTTGGGCGGGACCTCGTTACGAAAGTACCCCGTGACAAACCGGCGCTGGTCGCCCAGATAAGCCGCATCATCGTTGATCACATCACCCTGCGCGTTCTGTTCGAAGCGCGCATCCAGCGGCGCATCGGTCAGGTTGTGGATCGTCTGGCGCAGCCGAAGGTCGTACGAGTCGGCAGGCAATTCAAAGGCCCGCTCGATGAGCGCCACCGGCCGGCCGGCGTCGTCGTTGATCTTGAGCTGATACACCAGCGACTCGCCCGTGGCCGAGCGTGTCACGGGGCCGGACGACCACGGCAACGCAGCGAGTTGCAGCGTCGTCCCATTGAGTGTGATGCTGCGCGCCGCAAAGGCGTAGAACTGCGGGTTCGCACCCGCATCGAGCAACACATACCGCTCGGGAGTCTCGATCGTCTTGGCAAAGTCGGCCAGCGTGACCTGACGCACCCCCGCGCCAAACGCCGTGAAGGAGACCTTCATGTTGAAAGCGCTCGCCGGGTCATCACTCCCAAGCGTCGGCCCCTGCGGGCTGGTCTCCGCAACAGCCACGAGCTTCGCGAACCCCGGCAGCGCGGCGGCGGCCGGGGCGTTGGCCGTGTCGGTCTGGGGCGGCTGCGCCTCGTCAAGCTGCGCTGACGGCAACGCCGAGGCGTTGTCGCCGCTGACCGTCTGAGCGCCTGAGACAACGACTTCGGCATCGCCGCCTTCAGAACCATCCACAGCGGCCACCGTCGAGGGCGACGCGGTGGAAGCAGAGGGGGTGTTGCTGTTGCCAGCCGGCCCACGGTTCACAATCGCCAGCGCCACAAGCACGCCAAGCACCACAGCCAGCAGGGGAACCAGGATTCGCATCGGGGGTCTCGGTCGGTCGGATCAATCAAAAGTCGGCGATCCCGTCGCCACAGTTCGCAGCGGGCCGGTGCATCGATTGAAGCGCAGTAGGGCAGTATAAGAACTTCCACCCCACCCGCGCCCCAACGAGCAGCACGCCGATCGCGCCTTCGGTGAACTGCTGATTCACGCCTGAGATCATCGGGCTTGGACGTGCGCTGGCGTATGCCACCATATTGGCTGCGTTGCGAGGCGGGCGTGCGAGCACGGTGCCTGCAGCCAGCCCGGCCTCATGGGCGACGTCGCTGAGTCGCACGCGCCCTGAGCTGTTGAGAGCGGTGGGACGATGCATGGCAAGCAGGTCGCTTGGAGGTTGCGGTCGGTGAGCGACGCCCACGGGAGCGTCGGTGGTGCGTGACCGTCCTCTCAAGGTGTGACCGCCGCAGTCCCCGGCTGTTTGACATGGCATTTGCTGATCCTGCGGCTGTCGTAGTGCTCATCCCACTTGACGCCTTGAATTGGCAGTCAAAGCCCATCCATAAGCAAACCGCTGCGGGCTCGCCAGCAGCGACATCTTGCATGGGCGCATCGGAAGTGGACACATGCGGGTCGCGTGCATGTCGCGGAGTATCACGCTGCCGATAGAATCGCTTAGGCCCTCTCTTCTTGCGGTATGGCGTGGTAGCCAAGGGTTCCGGCATGCGAGCTGTCTGCCAGATGGGGCTGGTCTTTTGTGGTAAGCGGAGCGCATGATGCATCAGCGTTGCGACTGGGCGAAGAACGAGTTGGCGTTCGCGTATCACGACACGGAGTGGGGCGTGCCGCAGCATGAGGACCGGGTGCTGTTTGAGTTCCTTATCCTCGAAGGCGCGCAGGCGGGGCTGAGCTGGGACACGATCCTCAAGAAACGCGAGCACTACCGCGCCGCATTTGACGGGTTTGATCCGCACAGGGTCGCTTCGTACGACGTGACAAAGTGCGCGTCGCTGTTGGGCGACCCGGGTATCGTGCGCAACCGAGCGAAGGTCGCGTCGGCCGTCCGCAACGCACAGGCGTTTCTGAAGGTGCAGGTGGAGTTCGGCAGCTTCGATGCTTACGTGTGGGGCTTTGTCGGTGGCAAGCCGATCCAAAATCGTTGGGCTTCATTACGCGAGTTGCCTGCGCGGACGGCCGAGTCCGATGCGCTTGCCAAAGACCTCAAGAAGCGCGGCTTCAACTTCGTTGGCAGCACGATCTGCTACGCGATGATGCAGGCGGTGGGCATGGTGAACGACCACCTCGTGACATGCCCGCGTCACGCTGTTGTCGCGCGGATGAAATGAACACGATCGTTCAGTGCTGTGGGGCAAGGTCTTCAAAAAAGTCGTTTCCTTTGTCGTCGACGACGATGAAGGCGGGGAAGTTGACGACCTCAATCTTGCGGATGGCTTCCATGCCCAGGTCTTCAAAGTCGACGAGCTCGACCTTGCGGATGTTGGTCTGCGCGAGGATGGCCGCGGGCCCGCCGATGCTGCCCAGGTAGAACCCGCCGTGCCTCTTGCACGCATCGGTGACAGCTTTGCTGCGGTTGCCCTTGGCCATCATGACCATGCTCCCGCCCAGCGATTGGAAGCGATCGACAAACGCATCCATGCGCCCCGCCGTCGTGGGCCCGAACGAGCCGGAGGCCAAGCCCTGCGGCGTTTTGGCGGGTCCGGCGTAGTAGATCGGGTGGTCTTTGAAATACTGCGGCATGGGCGAGCCGGCGTCGAGCATGTCGCGGAGTCTGGCGTGGGCCGCGTCGCGCGCAACGATGAGGGTGCCCGACAATTCAAGCCGTGTCTTCACCGGGAACTTGGTCAGGATCTGTCGGACCTTCTCCATGCCCATGTCCAGGTTGATCTTGATCGGCGGAGCAAGCTCGGGCGCCACTGCAGGCAGGTACTTCTCGGGGTGGAACTCGAGCTGCTCGACGAAGACGCCCTCGGGCGTGATCTTTGCTTTGAGGTTGCGGTCGGCCGAGCACGAGACACCTAAACCAATCGGGCATGATGCGGCGTGGCGAGGCATGCGGATGACGCGGACATCGTGAGCGAGGTACTTGCCACCGAACTGCGCGCCGATGCCGGTGGCGTAGCACGCCTCGAGGATCCGCTGCTCCCACTTGAGGTCGCGGAACGCCCGGCCCCCGGAAGACCCTGTAGTTGGTAAGTGGTCGTAATACCCGGCACTGGCGAGCTTGACGGTCTTGAGGACGCTTTCAGCGCTGGTGCCGCCGACGACGATGGCGACGTGATAGGGCGGGCACGCGGACGTGCCGAACTCTTTGACCTTCTCGCCCAGGAACTTGAGCAGGTCTTTCTCGTTGAGCACGGCCGGGGTCTGCTGATAGAGGAACGTCTTGTTGGCCGAGCCGCCGCCTTTTGCGACGAAGAGGAACTTGTACTCAAGGTCGCCTTCGCTGTAGAGGTCGATCTGCGCGGGTAGGTTGGTCTTGGTGTTGACCTCTTTGAACATGTCGAGCGGGGCGAGCTGTGAGTAGCGCAAGTTGAGTTGTTGCCACGCGTCGTACACGCCGCGCGAGAGGTGGCGTGCATCGTCGCCGTCTGTGAGGACGTGCTGGCCTTTCTTGCCAACGACGATGGCGGTGCCTGTGTCTTGGCACGTGGGCAGTTGTCCGGCGCTTGCGGTGACGGCGTTTTGGAGGTGGGTGTACAGGACGAAGCGGTCGTTGTCGGTCGCTTCGGGGTCGTTGAGCTCGTGGGCAAGCTGTTGGAGATGCGCTGGCCGGAGGTAGAAGCTGATGTCGTGAAACGCGGTGCGCGCAAGCTCGGCAAGCACACTCGGATCGACTTGCAAAAACCTGCGGCCCATCGCCTCGACGACTTGAATGCCCTCGCGCGTGAGCAGGCGGTACTGCGTGTCGTCGTGGCCCAGTTGAAGTGTCGGGTCGTAGACAAAGCCCGGGTCGGTGGAGCCGGCGGCGGGCTGTGCGGCGGGTGCGGTCGTCATGGTGTTGTGACCTGAAGTTGAGCGTGAAAACCGTGCGTTCCTATAAATGTACCAAGTTGTCCTATTTTGGGCCAATGGGCGATGCGAGTCGTGTTCCTACGCTGTGGAGGTTGTTCGTATGCACATGATTTCTTCTGGAAAGTGAGTCAGCATGCAGACCCGAGTGGAGCGTGACAGCATGGGTGAGATGCGCGTGCCCGCCGATGCGCGGTTGGCTTGGGCGCAAGCGGCTTGAGGTGGCCGTAGGCGTGGATGAACGCCGGCGGGATCGGCCGGTGTGCGAT
>DAIOEG010000030.1:0-6894 GCA_036746415.1 Phycisphaera sp.
GCAGGGCGAAGAAGTCGCTGTTGTTGACTCGGCCGTCGAGGTTGATGTCGCCGTAGTTAGTATCAAACACCCCCAAAACCAATCGATCGACGTCGGCTCGTGTGACGTTGCCTGAGAAGTCCAGGTCAGCATTCAGGTCCACGGCTGCATCGCCGGTCTGGTTGACGAGGGTGAAGAGGGCGTCGATGTCGGTCGAGGTGAGTTGGCCGTCGGTGTTGACATCGCCGTAGAGGTAGTTGGGGTTTGCGTTGGGGATGTCGAAGAAGTCAAAGTAGTCGTTGAGATCAACGCCAGCACTACTCCCACCGTTGAAGATCTGGGTGGGTGTGCCAACCTGGGAGGTTCCCAAGAAGTAACCGAATTCACCGATTTCGCCCTTAGCGACAGACTTCAAAGATGGGTCGATGACGGCTTGGAGTTGGAGCATGGCCTCATCGAGCAGTTGCTGCTCGGCGATCGACAGGTCGCTGTCGAGGTCGGCAGGGTCCAGCCCCAGCGCGATGGCATAGCCCTCGGGCGTGAGAGCGGAGGGGGTTTTGCGGAGCAACTCCACCGCGCCGTTGAGATCGATGCCCTGTCCTTCAGTGAAGTAGTCCTTGAGCAGTTGGGCGCTGCGACGGTAATTGGAGCGGACGGCCTCACCGGGGTCTTCGCCTTCCTCTTCTTCGACGCCTGCAGTGATGGCATTGCCCTGTGATCCGACTACGACGCCCTCGCTGCCGAAGCCGATGGGCGTGGTGCCGTCCTGCACTTGGTTGATGACTGAGTAGATCCAGTCGTACCACTGACTGGTGCGCACGACGCCCACGTTGGTACCGAAACTGGCTAACAAACCGTTACCCCCGCCGTACGAAGTGACACCGGTAACCCAGTCGCCGATGACCTGAGGGCCGCCCGAATCCCCCTGTGCGGCGCTGTATTCGTAAGCGATACGGAAGTCTCTGCCGGGATCCCGACGCGGGTTGACTTCACCTGTGATCCAGTCCTCAAGCGGGACTCCATTTTGATCTGCGTAATACAACTCGTCCCGGAAAAAATCGTAGAGCGAGTCGTCGGGATCGACGTCGAAGTCATAAGTGAGGATGCGGCTGTTAGCCCCGTTGACGCCGTCAAAGACGTTCTTGCCAGCGCGTTTGATACCAGAGGGGGCCCCGAACTGCCCGGTGATCCCGTTGCCGCCGAGTCCGAAGCCATAGGTCGTGAATTCCTGTCCCTGATCTTGCGGGCCCAACGGCTGGAGCAGGTTCATACGGGGGATGTTGTTGGCGATCCCGCGGTCGAGGCGCACAAGCGCGATGTCAGCTTCCTGAATCACCTGCCCGTCATAGGAAGTCGGGAAGTACCACTCCTCAGCTCGATAGGCGACCAGATTATCTGCCTGGTCCCCCGTCCCGAACCAGAAGCCGGAAGACCCGTTGATGACGTGGGCAGCGGTTAAAACCCATCGGCTGTCCGTGAAATCGTCGAAGCCATCGCCCGTGAAATCCCCGGGATTGATGACCACGGCCGAGCCCGTGGACCCGTCATCATTGAGGATCATGCCCGTCGCTCGCCCACCCACATCCTGACGGGCCATCTCGATGTGGAACGGCTCCATAAAGTCCGCCAGCCACGTGCCTGCAGACGCGCTGCCTACCAGCAGGAGCGATGCGGCTCCGGAGAGGCCGAACGACAGGACCAGACTCACACCACGACCGGACGATTGATGCTTCATGGATTTCACCGCGATTCCCTTGGATTCACTTGAGAGACACTGATGCGTACGCAACTTGGCTCCGCCCCGATGCCGACATTGCACCGCACGAACCGGGATTGTCTCGCGTCGGACCGCTTCACGCAAGCCCTTGTGTTCTGCAAGTTCCACAAGTCTGCTTGCAGGCCTCCATCAATCACCCGCGGACCGGCTCCAAGCACCTAAAAACGGGCCTGTGCCGGCCGGGCCGACGCGGTAGGTCGAGACGGAGCTGCGCAGCTCGACGTGGCCGTCGACGAACAGGGATGTGTAATTGAAATCGCCCGCGCTGCCGTGCAGCACGTTCGCGGATGCCGGCAACTGCTGGCGTGATGGCGTGTCGATCACCGGCGAGCCCTTTGCCAGGCCGCCGGGGTCTTTGCCCTGCAGTGCTCGGTCGTCAAAACCCGCAGAAGGGACCACAGACCACTCGGTGAGCAGCAGCGTGCCCACCGGGTCGGGCAGGTCGGAGCTGTCCAGCCGGTACGCGTCGCCGGTATCGATTTGGAGGATCCCAACGCCTTCGGGCACAACCTCTCCCAAGGCCTTTCGGCCGCGCGGCATCACGTACGTCCGCACCGCTTTCTCCGGGCCGCCGCCCATGGGCGTGAGTGTTGACGCGGGGTCGGCCGGGCACTTGAGGATCGGGCTGCCTTCGCCAAGGTTCAGCCCGTCATTGGCGCTCAACCGGGCCGCAGGTACGGAGTTGCCCAAGTATTCTTGGAGCGCATCGTCCCACGTGAGCGAGACTCCGCTGAGGGTGTCGACGCCGCGTGGGAGGCGTTGCTGGTGGTCGATCGCGTAGGTCATGAAGCCGTAGCCGACTTGGCGTTGCTGGGTCGCGCACGCCACCTGCCGGGCGACGCCGCGCGCTGCGCCCAGCACCGGGAGCAGGATGCCGATGAGCAGCGCGATCACCGAGATCACCACGAGCAATTCGATCAACGTAAACGCGCAACAGGCCCCACGCAGGGATGGACGGGCCGATGACTCAAGATCGGTGTGGTCTGGTGGATCAGAAACAGCGGGCACGACACACTCCCATCTCACGCGGATGTTCCATTGATACCTGCGCAGCCGGATCGATGCAATGATTTTGTACCAATGCGAAATCTTCACCACAGCGTCGCAGCCACTTGAACTTTCACCCCGACCCGGCGTATGGTTACATAGTTCGGAACGGCTGAATACAAGCAGACATAGAAAGGAAATGACGAATCATGATCACGTTCTGGAATAACACGAAAACGGCGGTGCTCCTCGCCGCGATGTTCGGCATCGTGCTGGCCGTGGGCGCGGGGGTGGGCGGGCAACATGATGGGTGGCCTGCTGATCGCCTTCATCCTGGGCGGGGCGATGAATATCGTCGCGTTCTTCTTCTCCGACAAGATCGCCCTGCGCGCGATGCAGGCGCAGGAGGCCGATCCGAGGCGCGACGCGGACCTGTACGAGATGGTCGAACGGCTGGCACGCAAGGCCGACCTGCCGATGCCCAAGGTCTACATCTGCCCGCAGGAGGCGCCCAACGCGTTCGCCACCGGCCGGAGCCCCAGCAAGGCAGCGGTGGCTGTCACCGTGGGCGCGATGCGGCTCCTGGACTACCACGAGCTCGAGGGCGTGATGGCGCACGAACTCGCACACGTCAAGAACCGCGACACGCTGATCTCCTGCGTCGCCGCGACGGTGGGCGGAGCGATCTCGGCCCTGGCGCAGATGGCGATGTTCAGCTCCATGATGGGCGGCAGCAGGGATGAGAACGGCCCGCACCCGCTTGTCCAACTGCTTGTCATGCTGCTCGCGCCGCTCGCCGCGGCCGTCGTGCAGATGGCCATCAGCCGCAGCCGTGAGTTCGTCGCCGATGCACACGGGGCCGACATCGCTGGCTCACCCACGGGCCTCGCCAGCGCCCTGCGGAAGCTCGACAGCATCAACCGCCGTGTGCCCCTCGCGGCCGAGGTGCCCTCGCAGAACCACATGTTCATCGTCCAGCCGCTCAGCGCCGGCGCGATGGGTGGCTTGGGCAAACTGTTCTCGACACACCCGCCCACCGAGCAACGCATCGCCGCGCTGATGAAGCATCGACTTGCGTAACCATGACAACATCAAACCACTGAAGCCCACGTTCACAGAACGTGGGCTTCTTTGCAGAGATTGACAAAGTGTTCGCCGCGCTTCTCGTAGTTCTCGTATTGATCCCACGAGGCGCAGGCGGGCGAGAGCACCACCGACTCGCCGGGCTTGGCGTTCTGCAGCGCTCTTTGCACAGCGATCTCGAGCGTGCCGCAGCGATGCGCGTGTAAGCCGACAAGCTCGGCGATGCGGTCACCCGTGTGGCCGAGCGTATAGACGCCGGCGCAGCGGTCGGCTGCGTGCTGCGCGAGCTTGGCGAAGTCGCTGCCCTTGTCGTACCCGCCGAGCAGAAGGTGGACGGTTTGAGGCGGGAACGCGTCGATCGCCAGCACCGCCGCCTCGGGCGTGGTGCATTTGGAGTCGTTGTAGAAACGCACGCCATCGCGCTGGCCGACGTATTGGAGGCGGTGCGGGAGCCCTTGAAAATCAAGCAGATCGCGCAGCGGGTCGGGAGACATGCCCACTGCGCGAAGGATCGTGAGGGCGGTCTGCGCGTTGAGCGTGTTGTGCGAGCCGGGCAGGTGCAGGGCGACTTGCGTGGTGGTATCGATGCGTGTTGCGTGTGTGTTGAGGTGGTGCAGGGACGGGCCGAAGATCGCGGTGTCGCCGGGCTGTTGGTGTTCGAGGATGCCGAGCTTGTCGGCGGTGTAGGCCTCGAGCGAGCCGTGCCAGTCGAGGTGGTTAGGCGTGATGTTGGTGATGACCGCGATGTGTGGCGACCAGCGCGCTTGTCGCAGATAGTGCAGCATGAAGCTGGACAGTTCGAGGACGATCCAGTCGTCGGGCGTCATGGTGTGGACGGTGTGCAGGAGCGACCCGCCGAGGTTCCCGCCGACGTGGACACAGCCCGCGCTTTGAGCGCGTCGCAAGAGGTGCCCGGTCATGGCGGTGGTGGTGCTCTTGCCTGCGCTGCCGGTGATCCCGATGGTGCGTGCTCGGCTGGGCAGGTGCTGCACCAGCAGCGCGATCTCGGTGGTGATGGGCACGTTACTGCGACGCGCAGCGAGCAGCATCGGGTGGTCGGGCTTGACGGCCGGGTTGGCGACGATGAGGTCCGCGTCAATGAAGTCGCGCTCGTGGTGCCCGCCGAGGCGGTACGTCAGCCCCGGCAAGTCGGCGAGCTGCGCGACGCTGTCGCACAGCGTCTCGCCTGTCTCCTGATCCGTCACCGTGACCACAGCACCGCGTGCTGCCAAAAACCGCGTCACACCCACGCCCCCGCCGAACCGGCCCAGGCCCATGACGGTGATGCGCTGGTTTGAGTAGGTGTCATCCATGACAGCGCTCGAGTTCCACGCGTGCATCGGAGGGTGTCCGCAGATTTCGCGGATGCCGCAGATGGGAGAAAGTGAAGGAAGTTGAAACAGGAGAGTGCGCGATGGCCAACCGTACTGACGGCCTGCTGTGCTTCATCATCTGCGACATCTGCGACATC
This sequence comes from Phycisphaera sp., assembly GCA_036746415.1. GTDB lineage: Bacteria > Planctomycetota > Phycisphaerae > Phycisphaerales > Phycisphaeraceae > DAIOEG01. Next base: position 5,298 of record DAIOEG010000030.1, read on the forward strand.
TGCGGTTGCCGCTGAAGATCAGGGCTTGGTGCGGACGTTGAGTTCCTGGTACGCCTGGCCGACTTGGTAGCGGGTGAGCGTGACGCCGGGGGGGACGGTGAAGTACATGTAGAGCCGGTCGCCGGCTTTGAGGGTGGTGAGCGGGAACTGCGAGCTGTTGCGCATCGGGTCGCCGTCGAGGATGTTGAACTCCTGTCGGCCGTCGGCGAGGGCGAGGACGTATCCGAGCGCGAAGTACGGCCTGCCGTTGGCGTCCTGCAGCGAGACTTCCTGTATGTTAGATGCGGCATCTCGGGCCTGACCCAGTCCCGAGATGGCGGCCTGCGGCTCGATCTGCAGTCGGATGGGGCGGAGCGACGGCGAGACCTCCAGCTCGCGGACCGTTCCACGCGACGCTTTTTCGACGATGTCCTTGCCGTAGCGGACCTTGTCGTTGACGATGGAAAGTCCGCCAGCGCGGTTGGCGGAGATGGCCACAGGCAGCGAAGCGTTTTCCTCAAGGCCGATGACCCGGTGCGTCGCGTAGCCGACCATCTCGGGCGAGACCTTTTCGCCGCCGGTTGTGGTCACTGACGTCTCCGCGACGGCTTCGGTGGGTTGGGCGTCCGTCGGCTGTTCGTCGAACGACTGACCCACGGCGGCGACGAACGCCTCGTTGGAGTTCCCCACTTCGGCGGGCAGCAGCATCCGCACGTTGCGCAGCTCAATGAACCTCGCCTGTTGATCGGAAGGCACCGCGTAGACCCACACAAGCTTCCCCTCTGGCACGCCCAAAACGGAGGCGAGCATCGCGTTGTCGTTCACGGGGTAGAAGACACGGCTAGTCCCGTTGACCGGCTCGTTGCTGAAACCCACGGGCAGGTGCTCCTGCAACGGCCCGCCGGCGTCGGCCTGCGTCAGCAGCCGGGCCTGCACCGGGGGCACGCGGAGGATGCGGTCCGTGTCGAAGGTCGCTGTGTTTTGCGCGGCCTTCCAGGTCGTCGTGACGGCGACAAGGCGCGGGCCCGCGAGGTTGGGCGCGTTGGCCGTGAGGAACTCGCCGAGCGCCGGTGACAGGCCGGTCGGCGGCTGATCGATCGCAACGACCGCGTCCACCGTCACCGTGTCGGGGCTGAGCACCAGCGAGCTTTGCGGGTCGTACTGTCGGCCCAGGCGGAACGTGCCGGCCTGCTTGTGCAGGTCGCCCACCATGGTCGACAACCCGCGCGGGGCCCAGAACCCGCCATCGCTGAGCATGCCAAACACCTTCGACGCATATGCATCAGCGGGCACCCACAGCGACGCTCCCTCGGGCGGCGGCGCGATCGTGCCGTTGGTCTTGACTTCATACGGCTGATATCCCAGGAACTTCGCGGGCAACGGCAGGAAGCTCAGGCCAATGATTGCAAGCCCCGTGGTCAGGACGCCAGAGACCGCACCCACCGCCCCGCCCAGGATCTGGTCCACGAGCGGATGGAACTGCACGTTGCCCCGCACCAGCCGGTCCATCGTCCCGCGCAGCACGATGAGCAGCACCGCAAACGGCCCGAGCAGCCCCACCGTCCACGCGTAGTGCGGCATGGTGCCCAGCAGGAACCCCACCGTGATCGGCTCCCAC
>DAIOEG010000030.1:6904-11440 GCA_036746415.1 Phycisphaera sp.
CAAGCGCAATCGTGCCCGCCGCGAGCACCACGCACAGGTGAAGCAACGCACTGAACAACCCGTACCCGGCCCAGAGCACGGCCATGCCGATACAGAACGCGATGACAATCAGTGAGAGGATCATGGTTGATTCACCAGTTGTAGGTGATGAAGGGTTCTGGTTCAGTAAGTGTGTGACGGTCGGTCCAATGTCGAAGCTCGAACGTCGGGGCATGACGGCTTGGCGAGCGACTCTCATATGTCGCTGCGCGTCATCACTCGTCTTTCTTCAATGCACGCTGGACTTCCTTGATGTCCGTGATGCCTTCAACGACTTTCGCCAGCGCGGCTTCTTGCAGGTAGATCATGCCTTGCTTGCGCATATAGGTCTGGAGCTGGTCCCACTGCTGCTTGGCGATGAAGGTGCGGGCGGTGTCGTCCAGCGGCATGACCTCGAACACGCCGACCCGGCCGCGGTACGCCAGGCCACGGCAGTCGGGGCAGGGTTCTTCCTTGTCTTTCACCATCACCCGGCCTGAAGCGCGGTAGAGCGTGCCGACCTTGTCGGGCGGGAGGTTGAGCTTCTTTACGGCCGAGGGCTCGGGCGTGTAGGGGATCCGGCAAGTGGTGCAGAGGCGACGCACGAGACGCTGCGCGATGACACACACCAGCGCATCAGCCGCAAGCTTGGGGTCGCCCACGGACTTGACCCACGTCTTGAGGGCCGAGGTCGTGTCGCCCTGCGGCATGGGCACGATGAATCGCATCTCGTGCGCGGACTTGGCGAGCAGCTTGCACGAGTCAGCATCCGCGATGCGTGAGAGCATGAGCACGTTCGGGTCGGCCCGGATGATGGTGCCCAGCTTCTGGTTGAACTCGTTCGCTGGCATCCCCACGTCGATGCGGTGGTGCTCAACGCCTTCGAGCTCGGTCTGGATCTGCTCTTCGAAGGTGACCACGCTGTTGGTGTACGGGTCGATGTCTTGCAGCATCGCGTAGCGCGTCGTGGGCACGCCTTGGTGGCGGTCGCCGCCTAAGAGCACTGCTCCCTTGTTTTCTTTGAGGAGTTTCTGGAGGTAGGCGAGCTGGTTGGGCAGCATGCCGAGCATGCTGATGGGCAGCGTGCTGCGTTGCTCGGGGTCGATGTCGAGGGTGAGTGACAGGGCGCGGGTCGAGCCGGAGGTGGTGATGCCCAGCGTGTGGTCGCCGTGCTCTTCGCTGGCGGCGACGATCTTGCCGGTCTGCTTACGCCTGCGGTCTTCGAGGTCGAGCCCGGAGATTTTTTTGATGTAGTCAACGATGAGGATCGCGAGCTGCGGGTCGGGCGCGGGCTGGGCGTAGCGGATGCCGTCCACCTTGGCCACGAACTGCGCGGCGTTGCCCTCGATGACGATCTCGACGGCCTCGGCCCCGCGGGGGAACGCGAAGTCGAGCGCATCAGCAACGGCCTTGTGCGGCGCGACATCCGGGTCTTCGCCAACCGGCACCTCGAGCACCTGGCCCTTGGGCGTCTTGAAGCGGGTGTTCGCGGCCTTTTGCTGCTGGCTCTTGCGGTAGTTGGCGGCCTTTTTCTGGAAGCTGTCGAGCGAGAGCGACCAGAGCTGGTCTTTGGGCACCTTGGTGTTGCGGTAAAACGCGTAGCCCACGAGCGAGCCGGCCAGGAGCAGCACGCCCGCCAGCACGCCCAAAATGAAGTACGGGATCAGCAGCATCGCCGACAGGCCCGCAACCCCGACAAGCAGCAGCCCCACGTTGATCAGCCGACGCTTGAGATAGAAGAACTCCGCGTCCTTGTCGCACTTGCTCCAGGCCCAGCCCCAGGCGCCGACCACGCCTAGAAACACGATCGGCTTCACGATGCTCATGAGGAAGGCAGCGTCAGCGGTGGCGGCGAGGGTGGTCATAAGCAGCGTCGTTGGGAGGGTGAGAGTTAAGTGCGTTGGCATGATCACCGATCGTGCGCGATCGGGCAAACGCGGTTGAACGGCAGGGATGGAGGCAGGGTTCGGGGATCAGGCATCAGGGAGCAGAGAGCGTCTGGAAACAGTGCATCGCTTCGCAAGATGCCTGCAACAGCCGGAGGCCGACGGCCTCCGGTGAGGCGTGTCAACCGATCCCCGGCACCTGCGATGAGGCGCACGGCGGTCACGCCAGTGGCACGCGGTTGCTTCAACGAAGGGGACGCATGCTTCACGCATCACATCCCCGCACCGGAGGCCGTCGGCCTCCGGCTGATGCTGCTGAAGGACGGTTGCGATGCGCGCTGGGATTACAGCGAGATGCCGCGCAGGCGCATCTTGATCTCTTCGGGCGATGGGGCGTTGGCCTGGGCGACGCGGGGGTGGATGTAGTTGGTCTCGCACAGGTCCACCAGCGAGTCGACGAAGGTCTGCATGCCGTCGTCCCGGCTGTTCTTGATGACCTGTTCCAACTCGACCTCTCGGCCCTCAAGGATGTACTTGCGCGTGGGCGGGCTCTGTAGCAAGATCTCCACGGCCGGCACGCGGGCCATGCCCTCTTTGATCGTCGGCAGCAGCTTCTGGTACACGAACGCCTGCATCTGATAAGCGAGAAGCGTACGGATGGCGTCGCGCTCCTCGTGGGGGAACAGGTCGTAGATGCGTCCGAAGGCCTGCGAGGTGGACGAGGCGTGGATCGTGCCGAACACGAGGTGGCCGGTCTCGGCGGCGTGCAGCGCGGCCTCGAATGTTTCGCGGTCGCGCATCTCGCCGACGAGCACGATGTCGGGGTTCTCGCGGACCATGGCGCGTAGGGCCGTGGGGAAGTCGGGCACGTCGCGGCCGATCTCGCGCTGGTTGATCATCGCCTTGCCGTCTTCGAAGAGGTACTCGATGGGGTCTTCGATGGTGATGATGTGGCAGGCCTTTTTCTTGATGATGTGGTCGAGCATGGCCGCGATGGTCGTGGACTTGCCCGAGCCGGTGACGCCGCAGAGCAGCACGATGCCCTGGGGCACATCACAAATCTTGCTCATCGCCGGCGGCAGGTGGAGCTGCTCGAAGTTGAGGATCTCATTCGAGACGCGACGTGCGGCGATGGCGGATCGGCCGCGGGTCATGAAGATGTTGACGCGGAAGCGGTGGCTGACGCCGTCGACGTCGAAGTTGACGCCGAGGTCCAGCGAGCCCTTGTTCTGGAACTGGAGGATCTGTTCCTTGGACAGGCCATCATGGATCCACTGGTTGAACTCGTCGATCGTGGGCGGACGGGTGTCGAGGGACTTGAGCTCGCCCTTCATGCGCAGCTTGGGGTTCTGCCCGCCGCGCATGATGAGGTCGGACGCGCCGTACTTGACGGCGGCCTTGAAGAACTTGGCCAAGGGCGTGTCGGCCAGCGTCGCGTGGTGGGCGAGCGGGTCGTGCGCGATCATCGAATCAGACGAAGACGGTGCGTGAGCGGTCACTGCGGTGCTCCTGAGGATCGAGTACGGGTTTGTGCGGTGCAGGATACCAAGCAGCGCGGCGCGGCCGGGATGGGCGCTACGGCAACCTCACGAGGCATCGAGGTTGGACTTGAGACGGAGTGATCTCTCTTTCTACTTAGCCATGCGGCTATTCGCAGCCCGTTACACCATCCGCACCGGCAGGCCCGCGTCGCGCATCGCCTGCTTGGCCTGTGCGATCGAGTATTGCCCGTAGTGGAAGATGCTTGCCGCCAGCACCGCGTCCGCTCGGGTCTGACGCAGGACGTCCACCATGTGCTGTGGGCTGCCGCACCCTCCGGACGCGACGATGGGCACATCCACCGCGCCGGCGATGAGGGCGGTGACCTCGATGTCGTAACCGTCTTTGGTGCCGTCGGCATCCATGCTGGTCAGCACGATCTCGCCGGCCCCCAGCTCGACGACGCGGCGCGCATACGGCAACGCCTCGATCCCCGTCGGCCGACGCCCGCCGTGCGTATGGACCTCGAAGACGTACCGTGGGGAAGGGGTCGAGGGGCTGAGGGGCTGAGGGGCTGAGTGAGAAGAGGTCATCCTGGGCCGAGAGTTGAGTTCTGGACTCAGCCCTTCAGCCCCTGAGCCCTGAGCCCTTTCTGGACCGACGTACTCCGGTTGCCGGCCGGTGCGTTTCACGAAGTCTTCCAACGGCACGCGGCGCGGATCGATGTTAACCACCGTCGCACATCGGCCAAACTTGCGGGCGGTCTCCTGCACGATCTGCGGCCTGGTGATCGCGGCGGTGTTGATGCTCACCTTCTCCGCACCCGCCTGGATCAGCGCGGTCACGTCGTCGAGCGTGCGGATCCCCCCGCCCACCGTGAACGGCATGAAGCACCGCTCCGCCACCTGTCGCACCACCTCCAGCATGATCCCACGCTGCTCGTGGCTGGCGGTGATGTCGAGAAACACCAGCTCATCCGCGCCCTGCGCGTCGTATTGCTGGGCGATCTCGACGGGGTCGCCGGCGTCGCGGAGGTTCACGAAGTTCACCCCCTTGACCACCCGGCCCTGATGCACATCCAGACACGGGATCACGCGGTGCGTCAACATCCCAAGCAGCGTAACGCACAACCAAAAACGCATCCCAACTTAGC
>DAIOEG010000030.1:11450-12777 GCA_036746415.1 Phycisphaera sp.
CACGCGGTGCGTCAACATCTTCAGCAGCGTACCGCACATTCAAACGTCATCGAGGCGTAGCGCCGCGACGTGTCACGCCAAACCCTTCACACCCCCCTACTCCGCCGTCTGATACGTCGGCAACCCCCGCAATGCCGGGTCCACCGCCCAGCCACCCCGATCGTCGATCTGTCGGACACTCGGCGTCCCCATCGGCTCCCACACCGCCGGCGTCAGTCGGCCATCCCTGCCCCACACGCTCTCAAACCGCACCGCCGACTCCGACTCCCCCGGCCAGATCAGCCCCTCCGCAAACACAACGCCATCATTCCGACGCTTCACCCGCTCCACCAACACCCGAGCACCCATCGGCAAGCGCTCGGTCACGCGGTCCTGCTCCCAGCGATGACCCAGCCCCAGTAACCCGTACTGCTCTGAAGTCACACGGCTGTTCTTCAACTCGTACGGCTCCCGCTCGCCCTTCAGCCACGCCTCACGCTCCACCTCCTGCAACCGCCCCACCTGACCCGAAAACGCCTCGCCACGCGATAAATCCATCGCGCACCCGCCCGCCCCCAACAACACCAATAACGCCAACCCGATCCATCCAACAAAGCCAACAAGCCCCCCGCTTTCTCCCGCTCCGCCCCGCGCTGTCATCACGTCTTGCGTCTGCATCGAGCCCGCCTTCCAACCCTCAAGGGCACACCCGGCCAGACACGTTCAAACAAAAACGATTGGGGACACTCCTAGCGATTGCGATGAGAATTAATCTCATTACACTCCAGATCGTATGAGACTTTGTCTCAACAGCTAACTTTGGAGTCCGATCAATGACCCACGCCACCCGCTGCCGACTCCTGATCTTCCAACTCCTGGCCCGCCTCTTGCACCCCAAGGTCCACGCCCCCAGAAGCCAGCGTTCACCGAACACTGGCCTACGTTCTCCCCGCCCCACCGCGTTCACGTTGATTGAGTTGCTCGTGGTGATCTCCATCATCGCCCTGCTCATCGGCATCCTCCTGCCGGCGCTCGGAGCCGCGCGGTCTGTCGCCCGCAGCTCGGCCTCGCTCTCCAACCTTCGGCAGGTCGGCATCGCCCTCGCCGCCTACTCCACCGAGCGACGCGGCTACCTGCCCATGCACTCCTCCGCGCTTGCCAACACCCACGGCACCAAGCCGCGCTGGGCCGACTTCCTCTTTGCCTACATGCCCGCGCCCGAAGCGTTCCTCTCACCACAGCTCGACGAGCGTGAACGCACCACCGACTTCCTCAAACGCTTCTTCCACGCCGCCAGCGACACACCCCCGGAAGTCGCCGTCCGACAGAACAACGCGGCCGCGCTCGC
>DAIOEG010000031.1:0-9735 GCA_036746415.1 Phycisphaera sp.
CCGACCCGCCCATCGACCGGCGTGTGTGCGAGCTGATCGCCGTGGTCGTGTCGGGCCTGCACGCCTGCGCGACGTGCGTGCATCACCACACGCAGCAGGCCCGGTCACTGGGCATCACCGAAGAACAACTCCGCGAAGCCGTCCGCATCGGCTCGGTGATGACGATGCTGAACACATACTTCCGGGTGCAGTGAAAGAATCAGCTTTTGTTTCGCTGCGTGTTCGCTGTTGTGTTAAACATGATGCATGTCGCAGCCACGCGCGTTGATCATTGCAGGACCCAATGGGGCTGGAAAAACAACCTTCGCGCGTGAGTATCTACCGCGCGAAGTCAGAGTCTTGAATTTCATCAATGCCGACTTGATCGCGGCGGGCCTTGCTCCCTTCAACCCGGAAAGCGCTGCGTTGCGTGCGGGCCGGATCATGTTGGAGCAGATCGAATCGGCAGTGAAAGAGCGAGTCAACTTCTCGTTTGAAACAACCTTGAGCGGACGGCTTTACGCGGACCGTATCTTGCGGTGGCAAAAGGATGGTTACCACGTCAAGCTGATGTTTTTGAAGCTGTCGACGCCAGAGTTGGCCGTCGAGCGGGTCCGGTTACGCGTCTCGCAAGGCGGGCACAACATCCCTGAGGAAGTCATTCGGCGTCGGTTCGAGAAAGGTTGGCAAAACTTTCAGCATCTGTTCCGTGGGATCGTTGATGCGTGGACAATCTATGATTGCTCGGGCGACAGTCCAAAGTTGATTGAACACGGAGAACGCTGATGCCAGAAAGCTTTGACGATCTTCCGCCGATCACAGATCCTGATTTGATCCATGTGGAAGCGGCGTTGATCCGTGCGGCGCGGGCGGCTCGCGAGTTGGCGGCGCGGACGGGGACGCCGCTGGTGTTGATGGAGGACGGCGTGGTGGTGGGCAAGATGATCGATCCGGTGACGCTTGAGGCGGGGCCGTCGTTTCTTTTGCGATGAATGCATCGAGCGTCCCATAGCGCCGTCCTCTGCCGGTAAGCTTCGCGGATGCGACACGCACTCATCATGGCGGGCGGATCGGGCACCCGGCTTTGGCCGATGTCCACCAAGGAGTTGCCCAAGCAGTTGATCCCTTTCATCGGTGGGCGTTCACTGCTTCAGATCGCGATGGATCGGCTGGAGGGGCTGGTGCCTGTCGAGCAGATCGCGGTGTGTGCGGGCGAGTCGACGCGGTCGGTGATGCTCGAGAAGCTGCCCAAGCTGCACGCCGATCGATTCATCGGCGAGCCGATGGGCCGGGACACGCTGAACGCGGTGGGCCTGAGCGCCGCGGTGTTGCAGCGCCGCGACCCCGACGCGGTCGTCGCGGTGTTCACGGCCGACCACATCATCGAACCCATCGAAGAGTTCCAACGCATCGTGCATCACGGCTACGAGCTGGCCGAGTCGTTCGACAACACGCTGGTGACCTTCGGCATCTCGCCGACGCACCCGGCCACGGGCTACGGCTACCTGCAACTGGGCGCGGCGCTGGGCACCGATGCGCGCGTCGTCGCGCAGTTCAAAGAAAAGCCCGACCGCGCCACCGCGCAGAAGTACCACGAGGCCGGCCCGAGCCGATACCTCTGGAACAGCGGCATGTTCGTGTGGAAGTGTTCGACGGTGCTTCGGGCGATCGAGCGTTTTGTGCCTGAAAACCACGCGATCCTGATGCGGCTGGGCGAGGCGTGGGACACACCGGGGCGTGAGGCGTTGGTGCGTGAGTTGTACCCGACGTTGAAGAAGATCAGCGTGGACTTTGCGATCATGGAGCCGGCCTCGACGGACGCGACGTTCAAGGTCGCCGCCGTGCCGATGCCGCTGCGCTGGCTGGACGTGGGCAGTTGGCCGAGCTTCATGGAGACGCTGTCGCGTGACGAGTCGGAGAACGCGGTGAGCGGTTGCGCAGCGGTGCTGCTGGACAGCCACGGGACGCTGGTCGTGAGCGATGACCCCGAGCACGTGGTGACGACGATCGGGTGTGATGACCTGGTGGTGATCCACACGGGCAAGGCGACTTTGGTGTGCAAGAAGAGCCAGGCCGAGCGGATCAAGGAGCTGCACACGCTGGTGGGCCAGCGCGTGGGCGAGCGGTATTTGTGAACGAAGAAGCCGGCGGTTAGTGAACACCGGCTTCTGGGTGACGAAGGTGAAAGAACGATGCGATATCTTGCGGTGGACCTGGGTGCGAAGCGGACGGGGCTTGCGGTGGGCGATGATGAATCGGGCATCTGCTCGCCGCTGGGCGTGATCGAGACGTCGAGCGAGTCGGAGCGCTGGCGTCGTTTGAATCAGGCGATCGTGGACGAGGCCCCCGATGCGTTGGTCGTCGGCTGGCCGATCAACATGGACGGCACGGTCGGCCCCGCGGCGAAGGCGTCCGAGCAGTTCGCACGCATCGCCGAGGAGCGTTTCGATCTGCCCGTGCATCTCCAGGACGAACGGCTCACGTCGTACGCAGCCGATGAGGCGATGGCCCGCACGGGCCTGACACACGCGCAGAAAAAAGCACGCCGTGATGCGCTCGCTGCCGCCGCGCTCTTGCGTGCTTTTTTTCACACTCGGCCCAAGTGATCTTCAGCGCGATGCGCTTCACTTGCGTCGGCGGTCGATGAGCAGCTCGACGGCTTGTGCATCGGCAACGGTCAGGGTGACGCTGCCCATGTCGTCCACGTTCACATCATCGGCGTACGACCATCGGCCGTCACGCTGCACGATCGCGCGGTACTGGCCGACGGGCACTTCATTTGCCGACCACGTGTTGGCTTCGCCTTGCGAGAGGACCACGGGCATCGGCCGGGGGTTGGCGATGAACTTGGGGTGCGGGGCGTGGCCTTTCTCTGCGACGTTGTAGAACGCCTTGAGCTCGCTCGGATACACGTCCAGCACGCCCCGGCTGAACCAGTGGACGTGCCCGCCGGTCATGGGCTTGCGCGTGAGTTCAATCGATTTCTGCAGGTCGTCCCACGTCGAGTCCGGCCCGTCGCCGACGATGCGGATGCCGGCGATGAGGTCGGCCTTGCGCTTGCCGGCGGCGGCGAGCTGGTCCTTCCACGTCGTCGCAAACGCGGCGTAGTTCATGCGGTAGTTCTGCGGGACAAACTCGTCCATCCAGCCCTTGTCGTTCCACGTCTTCCAGTCGCAGGCGTAGTTGTCGAGCGACCACGGATACACCGCCGGCGAGATCGAGACGAGCACGTTGGGGTTCGCCGCCTTGCAGGCGTCGTAGAACTCCTTGGCGTACTCCGTCACCTTGTCGGCCCGCCACTGGATCCACGCGGGGTCTTCGTGGTTCTTTGGCGGGGCCTTGCCGTTGTGTTCTTTCTTGTAGACCTCAACGGTGTAGGGGTCGTAGCCCATCGTCACCGGCCAGGCGATGCGGTCGTCGAGTTGCACGCCGTCGAGGTCGTACTTCTGGATCGCTTCGACGACGATGTCGGTCAGCAGCTTGCGCGACTCTGGGCGGAGCGGGTTGAGCCAGACGAAGGGGTTCTGCTTGGAGACGACCGAGCCGTCGGCGGTCTGCGTGAGCCAGTCGGCGTACCTGGTGCGCAGCTCGTTTTGCGTGTCTTTGAACGCGGCCATGAAGCCGTACTCGAACCACGCGTGGTAGACCATGCCGTTGCGGTGCGCTTCGATGAGTGTTTCTTCGAGCAGGTCGCGTTGGAGTTCGGGCGGCGCGGCGTTGACCTTCATGGGCACGCCGATGAGCTCGTTCATCACGTCGCTTGGGAACTCGGTGTAGCCGTTCTTCCAGACCTCGACATAGACGGTGTTGAGCCCGATGTCGCGGAGCTGCTTCATCGTCTCGGCGGTGCGCTGCGGCGTGCTGATCGCATCGTTGGCGGTGGTGGTCATCCACGTGCCACGGACCTCGGGCGTGGTCGTGGGCGTTTGCGCGCAGGCAACGATGGGCAGGGTCATGGCGGCGGCGGTCAGGAGTTGCGTGATCGGTCGCATCGAGAGGGTCTCCGGTGGGCAATGAAACACACGAGCGGGCAGCCGAGCATCAGGGCGGCGGGCTCGGGGACAAGCGTGGCCAGCGCAGCGTCGAACGACGCGGCGTCGCCAATGTAAAAGCGTCGGAGGGTGGCAACGTCGGCGAAGTCGATGTCGGCATCGCCGTCGAAGTTGCCAAGGGCCCAGCTCAAGCGCGGGCCGGCGTTGGCGTCGCGGTGTCCGGTGAAGGCGTTGCGGAGGATGTTGAAGTCGGCGAGGTTGACGACGCCGTCGAGGTTCACGTCGCCGGGCGTGGTGAGGGCGCGGGCGAGCCAGGCGTCGCGGTCGGCAAGGGTGAGGGCGTTGTCGCCGTTGACGTCGCCGGCGGTGTTACTTTCGGCGATGAAGCCCATGAGCGCATCGAGGTCGCCAGCGTCGTAACGGGTGGAGGCGTCGAAGTCGCCCTGAAGAGGTCGGCGGTCGCGGATGAGTTCGAGCTGCGGCCGGGGGTAGCCGGTGAAGGTGGACGCGGGCAGTGTGATCGTGTGCGTGCCGGCCCGGAAGTATTGCGGCGAGAGCTCGCGCCAGAGGACGCCCAGCGTGCTGCCAGCCGCGGGGTCGCCGCCGACGGCGAGTCGGTATTGGCCCTCATCGGCGAGGGTGACGGTCCACTGCGTGAGGTTGGCATTGGGGGTGGCGTCGGTGCTGCCGGTGCGTCGGTTGGGGTCGGCAACGGGGCTTGGGACGTAGCCGTCGTAGAACGAGGTGAGTTGCGTGGCGAAGTCCAGGACGTTGTCGGAGTACCAGATCGCGTGGCCGGCAAGCTGGCCGTTGGCGGCGCTGCGGGTGCTTTGGATCATGGCGAGCACGTCGGCGATGGGCGTGTCGCCGCCGCTGCCGTTGGACCGGATGCCGATGATGCCGTCGTCGGCCCGGTTGGCGTTGGTGAAGGGCGAGACGTTGCTGGGCAGCGTGGAGTTGAAGCTGCTGAGGGTGGAGCGGTAGACCTGTGGCACGGCCTCGTTGAACAGGCCGGTGGAGATCCACGTCGGCCAGTCGGCGAGGTAGTTGCTTTGCGAGAAACCATTGACGCTGGGCGAGACGCTGACGCGGACATCGGGCCGGGCGGCGGCGAGGGCGGCGTTGAGCTCGGTGGCGAAGAGGGTGACTTGCGAGCTGCGCCAGTTGTTGAAGTGCGTGTTGGTCGTCGTGGTCGGCAGCGACCGGCCGGTGTCGGCCAGGTACCGCGCGGCGGTCGTGCTGTCGAAGCCGAACGCCACCGGCCAGGCGAGGCGGTCGTCGAACTGGATCCCGTCGAGGTCGTACTTGGTCGCGGCCTCGATGACCAGATCGATCAGCAGCTTGCGCACGGCGGGCACGGCGGGGTTCATCCACGCGAAGCCCTGCGCGCTCGTGGCGATGTTGCCGCTTTGATCTTTCAAGAGCCAGCCGTTGTTCTGCGCGAGCCGGCCCAGGGGCGAGAGGGCCTGCGTCTCGCTGGCGCCGATGAACTCGACGGCGAAGCCGTACTCGAACCACGCGACGGCCTGCATGCCTTGCCGGTGGGCGTGGGTGATGTTTTCCTGCAAGAGGTCACGCGTGCCCAGCCAGGGGCTCTTGGACTGGCCGATGAGCGATTGGAGCGTGGCGGAGGGGTACTGCGTGTAGCCGTTTTTCCAGGACTCGATGTAGGCGGTGTTGAGGCCGATGTCGCGGAGCTTGCGGTAGTTGGAGTCGGTATAACGGCCATCGCGGATGATGGCGGTGTTGCCGGAGGTGGTCATCCAGGTGCCACGGACCTCATCCGCCGACGCAGCGGGCACGCCAGCACTGCTCAGACAAGCGAGTGCTGTCAAGCCCCACCTCATCCCGGGCAGCACGGTGAAACGTCGGGACATCATGGGGTCTCGTTCACAATGAATCCACACTGGGAAGGCACACGACAGACGCAAGACAACCGTTGGAGAAGCGATGGTTGTAGAATAGTTTAAGCGGTCGCGGGGATTGTTCTAGTATTTCTCGACCCACTTTTTGAAAGTGATGCCAGATGCAGCCAGCCGCCGTGGAGAGTCTTGAGGGATCGGGACCGGGCTTGTCGTCGGGTGGGGCGGACGCGCTGGGTGGGGCGGTGCGGGAGCTGTCGCTGGGCGTGGTCGGGCTGGACAGCTCGCACGTGCCGGAGTTCAGCAAGCGGATCAGCGGGCGTCAGGCGGCGGGGCTGTCGCGCTGCCGGGTGACGCGGTACTGGACCGACGGTCGGCACGACATGCCGGCGAGCGAGGTTGACAAGTGGCGGGCGACGACCGAGCAGCTCGGCGTGCAGCCGGCGGCGTCGATGGAGGCGATGCTCGACGCGGTCGATGGTGTGCTGGTCCTCAGCGTCAACGGGGCGCGTCACGAGGAACAGGCGCTCGCGGCGCTGCAGCGCGGCCTGCCGACCTATATCGATAAGCCGCTCGCCAACGACCTCGCCAGCGCACGGCGGATCCTCGACGCGGCACGCAAAGGCAACGCGCCGTGCTACTCGGCCTCGTCGCTGCGCTTCGCGACCGAGCTTGCCAAGGTGCCCCATGACACGCTGGGCGACATCGTGGCCATCGACGCCTTCGGCCCCGGCGAGCTCAACGATGCCATGCCACGCCTGCTCTTCTACGGTGTGCACACCGTCGAGATGGTCGATGCCCTCCTCGGCCCCGGCGTCGCGCAGGTCCGCGCTGAAACGGGCAACGACCGCGACTTCATCTTCCTGCGCTACCGCGACGGCAAGGCCGGCACGCTGCGCCTCGAACGCAAGGGTTGCTACGACTTTGGGGCCACGCTCCACGGCAGCAAGGCGCTGCACAGCTTCAAGGTCGACTTCGCGCCGGTGTACGACCGACTCGTCGAGGGCATGACGCGCTTCTTCGAGGGTGGCGAGCCGCCCGCGCAGCTGCGCGACATCGTGGAGAACATCGCAGTGATCGAAGCCGCACACACGTCGATCGCGCGCGGCGGGGCGTGGATCGATGTGCCGGTGATTGAATAAGGTGAATTTTTAGCCACAGATGAACACCGATGGACACAGATGAGAGAAGAGTTTTGGCCACGGAATCAGAGGAAGCCACCGAAAGGAATGAAGATGGGATGGTGTTGAATGGGGGGCTGCAATTTGATGGGTCATGTCCGTGTTGAGCGGGCGAGCTTGCTCGCCTGTGGGTGCGGACAGCGTCGTATTCGATCCCTCCCCATTTCCTTCCGTGATTTCCTCTGATTCCGTGGCAAATGTCTTCTCTTATCTGTGTTTATCGGTGTCCATCTGTGGCAAAAAAATCCGTGACGAAAGGGTTGGCATGCGAGCAGGGATGTTTGGGTTGTGGGGCGTTTTTTGTGGTGTGTTGTTGGTGTCGGGCTGCGTATCGAGCAAGCCGGGGGTGGTGGAGCCGACGCAGGAGCAGCTGATGTCCGGGGTGTGGAACCAGCCGCCGGTGGGCGGGTACACGCTGACGTTTGAGGAGGTCATGCTTCGGTTGCGTGAGGGGCGTGAGGCGTGGGGCGATCGGCCGGCGCTGGACCTGCCGCGTCACCCGGCGGAGAAGTACCTCAAGGGCTGGGTCATCGTGCTGGACCCCGGCCACGGCGGGAAGGGGCTTGAAGTCCCGACCTGGAAGGCCGGCCCGACGGGCCAGCGCGAGGCCGTGATGAACCTGCGTGTCGCGCTCATGCTCCGTGAGATGCTTGTGCAGGCCGGCGCCACGGTGGGCCTGACGCGCGAGACCGAGTTCAACGACATCGCGGATGACCGCATCGGCGACTACGACCACGGCGCGGACAAGGCGCGCAACACGCTGGAGCTGCGGGCCGAGTTTGCGAACAACTTCCCCCGGCCCGACGGCGGCAAGGGAGCGGACCTGTTCATCTCGCTGCACCACAACGCCAGCAGCTCGCCGACAACCAACTGGGGCAGCGTCTGGTTCCACGGCCCGGTGGGCGATGCCGAGGTCGAGCTGGACGCGGCGAAGGCGATCGCGCACCACCTGGCGCTGTCGATGCGTCAGGAGGAGACGGGCAAGACCTCGCCGATGATGAACGACAAGCAGATGTACGCCGGCGGGTTCGGCGTGCTGCGTCAATCGCGCGTGCCGGCGATCCTGACCGAGGCGTCGTTCTTCTCGCACTTGGAAGAAGAGCAGCGATTGGCCGACCCGGGCTACCTCGTGCGTGAGGCGTATGGCTTGTACGTCGCGCTGTGCGAGCTGGCGTACGGTGGTAGGCCGACGCAGAGCTTGCCCGTGGTGAGCGTGTCGGGCGGCCGGGCGACGGTGACGACGACGCTGGGCGACGGGCTGCCGGGTTGGTGGGGCTCGGACCTGGGCCGGGTGCTGCCGGGGAGCGTGAGCGTCGAGGTCAACGGCGAGCGGGTCCCGAGCTCCTTCGACCCCAAGGCCGGCACGGTGACCGCCGAGTTCGATCCCGACCCAGCCGGGCCCATGGTGATCGCGTTGCGACACCAGAACTTCTTCAAGCACAGCAACTGGCCGCAGCGCTACCGGCTGAACGCCGACGCCACGGTCGAGCCGCTGGGCTCGGCCCGCAGCGGCGTCGGGCTGGCGGATGAGCCGACGCTTGGCCGGTGACGGCTGGTGCCTCTCAGCACCGCGAAAAAACAGCCCAAGGAAACCCCTCACAAAAAGTGTGTGTTTTTTAGACCGAGTTCTATAACATGTGGAAGACTTCGGATGTGGTTTCCGTTCACGCCAAGGGTCTTGCACCATGTTGCGTTGGAGTCTCATCATCACGGGCGGGGTCTGCCTCGGGGTTCTCGGCCCGCCCGCATGGGCACAAGCCGCAGAGCAGCCCGCCATCGTCGTCCGCGAGGTGCGGGTGGACACCGGCGAGGGCGAGGCCGTGGGCCTGGTCGCGACGATCGACCTCTCACGCGTCGAGGTCGTGGTGACGCCCGCTGCCGATGCATCGCTGCCCGAGGGGGCTGATGCGGTGCTCACGCCCACCGATGCGTTTGCCAATGAGCACGGCCTGGACTTGGCCATCAACGCCAACTTCTTCGGCCTCGTGGGCGACCGCAAGACGACGCTGCACGCCGACATCCTGGGCCTGAACATCAGCGACGGCGTCGTCGTCTCGCCGCCGCGCACGTTCGGCGACCCGGCGATCGTGTTCTCCCGCGACGGCAAGGCGGCGGTGGGGCGGTTCACCACCGAAGCACTCAAAGCAAGCGACGCGTTCAACGCCGTCGCGGGCATCGGCCCGTCCGAAACGGATGCGACCCTCGGTGGCCTGCTCGTCCACGACGGCGAGAACCTCGGCGCATCCGCCCGCGTCCAACCCCTGAGGCGACACCCGCGCACCGCCATCGGCGTCGATGCCACCGGCACGCGCATCGTCCTCGCCGTCATCGACGGGCGTCGCCCCTTTCACAGCGTGGGCATGAAGCTGCCCGAACTCGCGCAGGTCATGATCGACGCGGGCTGCGACGATGCCATCGCCCTCGACGGCGGGGGCAGCAGCGCGATCGTCGTCAAGCCCCAATGGGCACCCGACATCGACCAAGCCAAGGATGGATACGATGACGGCTGGGTGAGTAACCGCCCCAGCGATGGGAAGTTCCGGGCGGTCGCCAACAACATCGGCTTCCGGCTTTTGGAACAAGGGAACACGCAGACGCCGCCGGCGTCTCAGCAATGACGTTTGACACAGACCGTGTGACCGCGTGACCGCGCGACAAGTCGCGGCGCTACAGAGGGATCTTCGATCCCTGATCCCCGATCCCTCCACCATTCCCTTCACG
>DAIOEG010000031.1:9745-12775 GCA_036746415.1 Phycisphaera sp.
GAAGCTGCCCGCGGTGGAGAACCAGCCGGGCCGACCGCTTTACAAAACCGTGAAGCAGGCGCTCATTGACGCGATCGACTCGGGCGTCTTCAAGCCCAACGAACGGCTGCCCTCGACCAAGGAGTTGTCGCGTCAGTTGTCGGTGTCGCTGGTGACCGCGCACCGCGCGTTGCAGGAGCTGGTGGTCAATGGCGTGCTGGAGCGGACGCAGGGCCGGGGCACGTTTGTGATCGAGCGCAGCCGGCGGACGCGTCCGCGCTACCGCCTTGGCGTGGTGATGCAGGCCGAGGCGTCGATGGCAGACTTTTCCCACTCGCAGCTCATCGAGGGCATGCGTCAGGCCGCCGCCGAGCACCGGGCCGAGCTGGTGATCTCCCGGCTATCCAAGGACACCTCGCAGCCGTGCGCCGGTTACCTGATCGTGAACCCCACGCCGGACGACTTGCAGCAGTGGGCCGAGTCGATCGGCCGGGAGCAGCGGGTGTTCACGGTGGGCGCGCGGTCGATGCTGGACAAGGTGCCCAGCTTCGACGTGGACAACCGCGAGCTGGCGTCGCGTGCGGTCGAACACCTCGTGTCGTTGGGGCATCGCCGGATCGCGTTTGTGGGTGGGGCGGACGACCTGAGCAACAGCCGTGACCGCCGGGAGGGCTTCCTCGAGGCCTGCGAGCAGCGTGGCATCGACACGAGTCACGACCTGATCGTCGAAGCGGCGAGCTGGCGTCTGGACGCGAAGGAACGCATGGTGTTCAAGCGGATGCTCAACCAGAAGTACCGGCCCACCGCCGTCTTCGCGGCCGGGTACTACTTCGCGCTGGACTGCTTCGAGTCGGCGGGGGCGCTTGGGATGTCGGTGCCTGACGACCTGTCGGTGGTCGGCGTCGACAACCCGCCCAGCGCCGTGTACCTCTCGCCGGGTTTGACGACGTTCGCGCAGCCGCTGACGGAGCTGGGCCATGAAGCCGTCAATGCGATGGTCGATCAACTCGACCGTGGCCACGACGACGGCAGCGACCACATCCTGCGCGCCAACCTGGTGATCCGCCAATCCACCGCGTCGCCGCGGTGAATGGATCGGGCTTTTGGTGCTCGCTGCAATTAGAATGTCATGATGCTTAACGCCATCCCCGTCTCCGATGAAGCGTTCACCAAAGCCAACGCGCTGGCCAAGCGTCTGGGGATCAGCACGACCGAGCTGATCGACCGCGCGCTGGACCGCTTTCCATTGCGAGAGGACGAGATGGACCCGTTGCGGGCCGAGTCGCTGCGTCGTCTGAATGCCGCGTATGCCGAGCCGGGCACCGCGCAAGAAGACGCCGCGTTTCAACAACGCGCCGCCCGCCACGCCGCCGAGCGTCAGACATGGTGAACGTCCGACAGGGCGAGGTGTGGTGGGCAGACTTGAGCGAACCCATCGGTTCAGCACCGGGGTATCGCCGTCCCGTCGTGGTGGTGCAAAGCGACCTCTTCAACGACAGCGCCCTAAGCACCGTTGTGTGCGTGATCCTGACAGGCAATTTGCGTGTCTCTGCAGCGCCCGGCAACGTCCGGCTCGAACCACAACAAACCGGATTGCCCAAGACCTCGGTCGCCAACATCACGCAACTCCTCACGCTTGATCGAACACAACTGACAGAGCGTGTGAGTCAGCTCGATGCTGTGGTCCTTCGTAGGATTTTGAACGGTATCACTTTTCTCCTGGATGCATGACCAGCGGCCGATGCCGGGAACTGCGTATCAGTCAAATGGAGCTTTGAGGCGGATGAACACACCGATCTTGATCGTGGGCGGCGGGACGGGCGGCGTGGCAGCCGCGTTGGCGATTGCCCAGGCCGGCCAGCGCTGCGTCATCACCGAGCCGACCGACTGGGTCGGCGGGCAACTCACCGCGCAGGCCGTGCCGCCGGATGAGAACCGCTGGATCGACGGCAAAGAAGGCGTGCAGAGCGCGACACGCTCGTACCTCGACTACCGACACCGCGTCCGCCGTTGGTACCACCAGCACGGCAACCTCACCGACCACGCCAAAGCCATCACGCACCTCAACCCCGGCAACGGATGGGTCAGCGACCTGTGCCATCGGCCAGACGTCGGCCACGCCGTGCTGCTCGACATGCTCGCGCCGCACGTCGCCTCGGGCCTTGTCACCATCCTCCTGCACCACGAACCGATCGCCGCCGACACGCAGGGCGACCGCATCCGCAGCGTCACCTTCCACGACCACGCGCACAACACACGCATCACGATCGAAGCGCAGTACGTCCTGGACGCGACGGAGCTGGGCGATGTGCTGGCGCTGGCCGATGTCGAGCACGCGATCGGGGCCGAGCACCGCGACCGTTACAACGAGCCCAACGGCCGGGCCGACCACGACGACTGGCGCGACCAGCAGGCCGTGTCCTGGTGCTTCGCGCTCGAGCACCGACCGGGCGAGGACCACACGATCGACAAGCCCACGGGCTACGACGACTGGGCGGGTTACGTGCCGGTGATGGTTGATCGCCCGTGGACCGGGACGTTGTTCTCGTGGCGGATCCCCGACCACGAGGGCACCGCCGGCCGGGTGCTGGCGATGACGCCCTGGCCGGATGAACCCAAGGACGGCCAGTGGGAGCTCTGGCGTTACCGGCGGATCGTCGACGCGTCGTACCACACGGACGCGTCGCCCGATGTGTCGCTGGTCAACTGGGTGCAGATGGACTACTGGCGCAAGCCCGTGCTGCACCCCACACGCGCAACAGCGTTCGTGAACCCACAAACGCAAACACCGCAAGCCCAGCTCAACGCCGCCGGCGTCGATGTCGATGCGCTCGAACAGGCCAAGCACATGTCACGCTGCCTCGTGTACTGGATGCAGACCCAGGCCGACCGACACGACACAACAGGTCAACAGGGCTACCCCGGCCTGCGCCTGCGCGGCCATGAGCTGGGCACCGACCACGGCTTCGCCAAGCACCCCTACATCCGCGAAGCAAGACGCCTCCTCGCCAACACCATCATCACCGAAAAACACGTCACGCCTCACCCCCA
>DAIOEG010000032.1:0-262 GCA_036746415.1 Phycisphaera sp.
CATCAACGGCATCGGCGAACGCGCAGGCAACGCCGCGCTCGAAGAACTCGTCATGGCCCTTCGCACCCGCAAGGACTACTACGCCCGCTACACCACCCGTATCGACACCAAACGCATCTACCCACTCTCACGCATGGTCAGCAACCTCACCGGGCTGTACGTGCAGCGCAACAAGGCTGTCGTCGGCGAAAACGCCTTCGCCCACGAGTCGGGTATCCACCAGGACGGCATGCTCAAGAACCGCAACACCTACGAAATCATG
>DAIOEG010000032.1:272-2619 GCA_036746415.1 Phycisphaera sp.
GTCCAAGCTCGTGCTGGGCAAGCACTCGGGACGACACGCGCTGGGCTCGCGCATCGCCGAGCTGGGATACACACTCACCGACGCGCAGGTCAACACGATTTACGACCGCTTCAAACAGCTCGCCGACCGTAAGAAGGATGTCTACGACGAAGACATCGAAGCGCTGCTGGACACGATGCTCGGCGGGGAAGCGCCGCTGTGGGAACTCGTCAAGTTTCAAGTCAACGCTGGAAGCGAGCAGACCTCCGTCGCCCTCGTCGAGCTGCGCGACAACACGGGCACCACCGCCAAAGCCGCCGCGCACGGCGACGGCCCGATCGATGCCTGCTACTCGGCGATCCAGACGATCACCGGCGTCCACATCGTGCTCGAAGACTACGAGACTCGGGCGGTCACGAAAGGTAAAGACGCGCAAGGCGAGGTCATCGTGCAGGTCAACCACCACGGCCGAAAGGTCCGTGGCCGGGGCCTGAGCACCGACGTCATCGAGGCGGCCGTGAAGGCCTACCTCAGCGCGATCAACCGCATCAAGACCACCGAGCAACGCAAAGTCGCCGCGACCACCCTGGGCGAACACAACGACACGCCTTGAACCACGCCGCATACGATTCAATCAACGCGACCGGAGACCCACCCATGGATTCGCGCGACCACATCGAACAAAACCCCCAGATCATGCTTGGGAAGCCGGTGATCAAGGGCACACGCATCACTGTGCAACTCGTCGTCGAGCGTCTGGGAGACGGTTGGATCGTTGAAGAGTTGCTAGGCGTCTATCCGCATATTGATCGCGCACAGGTACAAGTTACCTAGGCATGCGCTGCCGACTCACTCGCGACCGAGAGCTTCTTGTTTCTGCGGGACTCGGCGTGATGGACCTGCTCATCGATGAAACCGTTGACGCGCCGATCGTTTCGTACCTGCGCAGCGTGGGACACGATGTCGTTGCCATCGCGGAAGCCATGCCTTCGCTTGCCGACACGGAGGTCCTCCAACGTGCACTCCAGAGCAACCGTGTTCTGGTAACTATTGACGCGGACTTCGGGAACGCGTCTTCAGACACGGGCGTTCTTGCGTTGGCATCGTGCCGGTCCGCCTCAAAGGCACCGGCCCACTCGACTTGTATGACCGTTCTGCGGCTGCATGGATTCAGGCGGAGCCCCACGCCAGAGGCCACTTCATCGTGATGAAGAACAACCACATCCGAATCAGACCGCTGCCGTCAGACATGAGGCCTCACGGCAATGAAACCAATCGAGAGGATGAGGAATGAAATCGTCCGTCGAAGAAATCCGAGCCCGCTTTGACAACGATGTCGAGCGGTTCAGCAACCTCACCACGGGCCAGCAGGCGCAGATCGATGCGCCGCTGATCATGGACCTGCTCACCACCGCGGCGGCAGCAGTGACGCCCCGTGCGCAGCACATCGTGGACATCGGCTGCGGCGCGGGGAACTACACGCTGAAGCTCCTGCAAGCGCTCGGCACCGCTTCTCAACCCGGCCCGGCGTGTCCCGAGGTCACGCTCATCGACCTTTCACAACCCATGCTCGACCGCGCGGTGCAGCGCATCGCCGACGCCTTCCCACACGTCACGACACACGCAACGCAATGCAACGTGCGCGACTTTAACTTCGGCGATCGGCAATACGACGTTGTCATTGCCGCGCAGTGCCTGCACCACCTGCGCGGCGATGAAGAGTGGGAACGGGTGTTCCGCCACATCTTCAAAGGGCTCTCGCCGGGCGGCTCGTTCTGGATCGCCGATTCACTGGAACACGATCACGCCACGGTCAGGCGATTGATGTGGGACCGCTGGGGCGAGTATCTCACGGGGCTCAAGGACAGCACTTACCGTGACGCGGTCTATGCGTATGTGGAAAAAGAAGACTCGCCCCGGCCGTTGCTCTGGCAGCTCGAACTGCTGCGCCGCGTGGGCTTTGCGGGCATCGACGTGCTGCACGTCCACAGCCGCTTCGGCTGTTTTGGTGCAGTCCGCGCGTGAACCCCGATAACGATACTGTCTGCTGTCAAAAGCAACGTCGGGCGGAGACCCGGCGACACCCTCTGATGGATCAGAGCACATGATCAACACGACGAACGATGTGGAACGTCCCCGCACCACCCTTCAAGAGAACGGCACCTCGCACCAACCCGTCTCCAAGCGTATCGCCGCGACGCAGACACACATCAAGACGTTTGTCCTAGACACCAACGTCCTGCTGCACAACTCCGCGTCGATCTACCTCTTCGACGACAACCACGTAGTGATCCCCTTCGCGGTGCTTGAAGAGCTTGACAAGTTCAAGAAGAACAACGACGACACCGGCCGGGCCGCACGCGAAGTC
>DAIOEG010000032.1:2629-4021 GCA_036746415.1 Phycisphaera sp.
ACGTGGAACGGCAACGGCGGGACGATACGCGTCGCCTTTGCCGACGACGACCGGCCGTCGTCCATCCACGAGAGCTCGCCCGACAACCGCATCATCGGCGTGGCGTGGAAGCTCCATCACCAGGGCGTCCGCGTCATCCTTGTGTCCAAGGACATCAACGTCCGCCTGCGCACTGATGCGCTGGGCATCGACGCCGAAGACTTCGAGGCGCAAAAGGTCGACACCGACCGCATGTACAGCGGCTACGAAGAGCTGTCGGTCCCCGGCTCGATCATCGACCAGCTGTACGACGAGAAACAGATCGAACTCTCAGCCGTCGCCCCGCACCTGCTCATGACCGACGCGGATGGCCAGTCGTATCAAGTCGATCTGCTCGCCAACCAGTTCGTGCAGCTGCGCAACGCGGTGGACGAGTCGCACTCGGGGCTGGCGCGTCGGCTGGCGGACACCGAACACCTGATCCCCGTGCAGGGCCCGCGTAAACCCGTCTTTGGCGTGATGGCACGCAACGCACAACAGACGATGGCGCTGGACCTCTTGCTCGACGATGATGTGCAACTGGTCACGCTGCTGGGCACCGCCGGCTCCGGCAAGACGCTGCTGGCCTTGGCGGCGGGCATGAGCAAGGTCGTGACCGAGCACCGCTACGACAAGCTCCTCGTCGCCCGGCCGATCATGCCGATGGGCCGGGATATCGGCTACCTCCCCGGCGACAAGGACGAGAAGCTGTCCGCGTGGATGCAACCCATCTTCGACAACCTCGAATACCTCATGAGCACACGCGGCGTCGGCCCACAACACGCCGAGAGCAAGTCCAGCGACAAACGCATCGAAGCCATGATGTCCTCCGGCCAGATCGTCCTCGAACCGCTCACCTACATCCGCGGCCGATCCATCCCGCACCAGTTTATGATCGTCGACGAGGCACAGAACCTCACGCCGCACGAAGTGAAAACCATCGTCTCGCGCGTCGGCGAGGGCACGAAGATCGTCCTCACCGGCGACGTCGCGCAGATCGACAATCCGTACCTCGACATGGCCAGCAACGGCCTGGCGTACCTCATCGAACGCCTCAAGGGCGACCCGCTCGTCGGTCACGTTACCCTGTGCAAGAGCGAACGCAGCGAGCTGGCGTCGATCGCTGCGGCGAAGCTGTGAAAAGAGACAAAGCACCGCGTCAGTTCATACCCGCGTAGCCAGCGAGTTCACCCGTCGGTCTGTTGAGCAGGCGTCGAGCGGAGTCATGTTGTCCCCCGATACGATGTGACGAACCGCTTTACACATTTCGCTTGCGTTGAAACCTCGGCCAAAACGGCCCCCAGATGTTGGCAACAGAGAACTCCGGCCATGGGATCGGGCCACTTCCTTGTCAGTCTGGTGGACCGGCTCACC
>DAIOEG010000032.1:4031-7786 GCA_036746415.1 Phycisphaera sp.
AGCGCGTTGGGGACCATGGCCAGTGCTCGCAGCACGCCGCCAACACGGTTGAGCGCACCCGCGCCGCGCGTCGTGCCGGTGCATTGCATCGCAACGGCCGTGAGGTCATCATCGAGTTGATACCCCTGCGCATCGAGTTGCGCAAGCAGTTGTTGCACGACATCGCGTGGTGTGGGCTCGTGATCTGTGTCCCGTGTGAGGTGGTTCAGGACACGGGTGAGGCCGGCGACTTCGAGCATGACGCGTCGGTCCTCCGAACCTGTGTTGCGCGTGAGCCGAGCTTCGATGAGGCAGTCGGTGTAGAGCAGCACGACGTCGCCGGCGTCGAGGGTGAGTTCCCGGCCTTGGTACCCCGATGACTCGAGGATGCCCAGCGGGAGGTTGACGATGTGGTCTTGAGTGTCGGGCTGATCAATCGGCGACCAGCGCCGCGTGCGGTGTCGATAGAGCATCGGCGGCGGGTGGCCGGCGTTGCAGACGGACAGCCCGCCGTCGGGCGAGAAGAAAGTGACGACGACAGCGGTGACAAATCGGCCGGTGTCCTGGACGGCTTCGCCGATGTCGTGGTTGAGTTGCGTGGCGAGCTGACCGGGGTCGATGTGGTTCATGTAGCGCTGCATGAGGCGGCGCAGGCGTTTGCCGACGGTGGCAGCGTCGTTGCCGTGGCCCGCGACGTCGGCGAGGAGCAACCGGGCGATGCGGCCCGTGCCGCAGGAGCTGACGTAGTGGACGTCGCCGCCGGCGGGAGCGCCCTTGTAGGGCCTGGCGAAGACCCAGCCACGCAGTCCCGGGAGCGATAAAGCGGTGGAGACAGATCGGTTGTCGCCCCAGACCTCTGAGCACGCGATCACAGCGGTTTCATGTTCCACACTCATGATGATACCTGTGTGTACGCCGTTGCAGCGGTCGTGGATTGGACACCGATTGAACTATGATGCCCAGTCGGAGCGAGTGAAACTGAAAGGGTTGTGATGTCGCAGATCGTGTTGCAGGTGCCGGGGGAGAAGCCGACGCGCGGGCCACGCGGGCCGAAGCGCTGGCCCAAGCGTTTGCTGCGCTGGGGTGTCATCGCGATGGTGATAGGCGTGGTGTTGCTGCTGGCGCTGCCCACACTGGTGGCAACGGGGCCGGGGCGGTCGCTGGTGCTGTCGCTCATCAACGGGCAGTTGCCGGGCCGCGTCGAGGCAGACCGTCTCGCGATCGGCTGGTTGATCGGCCTGCAGATCAACGGGCTGGACTTGTATGACCCGGACGGTGTGCTTGTCGTGCGGGACGCGACGGTGTCGGCACCAAATGTGTCGCTGCTGGACCTCATCACGGGGAGCCGTGCACTGGGGCAAGTGACGTTGTCGCTGGGTGAAGTCACGCTCGATCACCCCACGGGCAAGCGGACCAACCTCCAGCGCGCACTGGTCGCGGATGCCTCCACATCGTCGCAGCCAGCAGAACCAACGACCCAGCCGACGCAGCGCCCCGGCCCACCGCAACGCGTGCGTGTGCCAACCGGCTTGACGGGCTTTGTGACGTTGACCGCAGCGCAGGTCAGCTACCGAGGCGGGGACGACCCCGAGGCGTATCACATCGACAACCTTCAGGCCTCGGCCGATATCACCGACCTCGCAAGCATCGGCGCTTCTCTGACCGCAACGATCCGCCGAGGCGGCGAGTCGGGCGTCATCGACACGGATGTGTCGCTGTCAGACGCGATCGATGCGCAGGGCTTTTTACAGCTCCCGGTGGCACAGGTGAAGGCCACGGGCAAAGCCATGCGCGTGCCGATGGGCCCGCTCGATTTGTTGCTGGGGCAACAGGGCAAGATCACAGCGCTGATCGGTCCGGTGCTCGATGCACGTTGGGACGCGAGCGGGACACTCGAAGCGCCCACGGCTCAGGTGACCGCGACCGCAGAACGGCTCAACGTCTCGCTGGGCCTTGTGAAAGGCCAGAAGGGCTTGACCGCAGATGCAGGATCATCCGCCAGGTTGACGGTGACGCCCGAGGCGTTCGCGATGCTCGTGCAAGGCCGGCCTGATGCACCGTCGATCGACCGTGCGGTCGATGTCAGACTTTCATTGGAAGAGCTTGCGTTTGCAGAGAAAGCAGACGGGGTGGCGTTCGGCGACACGCGATTGAAGTCGCAGTTGAGCGTCGGGCCGGTGACGGTGTCGATCCCGGGCCGGTCATCGGTATCGCTGCAGTCAACTTCGCTGCGGGTGTTGACGGATGAGTTGGGTGAATCGATGAAGGCGATGTTCTCGTCGCAGATTGGTTTGGGTGGTGCAGCCGAGCTTGTGTACGCCGAGGTGAGCGTGCGCAAGCCGTTCAACCCCGAGGAGCTGTCGGTGCAGCTCAAGAGCGATCGTTTCCCGTTGGCGCTTGTGGATGCGTTGGCGGGGCTTGGCGGACGGTTGAGCGAGACGATGGGCGAGGCGCTGGGCGCATCGATCGATGCTTCGCTTCGGCCCAACCCGCTCGCGGGTGGCGAGCCGGGCGACGGCGAGGTGTTCGTGCACGGCTCGATCAACGCGGACCATGTGAAACTGCCCGCGTTCGGCTTTGAGATGCGACGCGGCAATGTGGTGCACGTGACAACCGGTGAAGAGGGCCTGTCGTTTGCGCTGACGCCCTCTGCGTTGTCGGCGTGGCTGACGGCGGCAGAGGTCAAGCCGACGCTCACGCTGGAGCAAACCCTGAGGGGGACGCTCAAGCTCTCGCCGCTCGACGTATCGGTACGCAAGCTTCCGCAGGGCGGGTACGCGATGGACCCCGAGGCGACGCGGGGCGTGGTGACGCTGAGCGTGCCGAGTGTCGCGCTGCGCGACGTGATGGCCGGCGCGGCGCTGCCGACGCTGGAAGCGTTGGAGATGTCGCTGAACGTGCGCGACCCGCGCGAGCCGATGGAGCTGACAGGGCTGGTGAAGGTCAGCGACGTCGTTGGCAACGTGGGCCAGCGCAGCAGCAACACAACGAGAAGCAACAACACATCGGCCCAGTCGCCGATCGGCATGCTGCAGCTGCTCGTACGCGCGACCGAGCTTGTCAACAGTGAGGGCGTGGTCACACCCGAGACGTCGGTGGTCCAGGTCTCGTTGACCGGCGAGTCGCTGCCGACCGAGGCGATTGACCGGCTCACACAACGCGAGGGCCTGCTGCTTGCGACGTTCGGTCAGCGCTTCTCACCCAAGGCAACCGCGGCCTATCGCCACGGCAGGTCGGCGTCGATCGAGGCAGACCTGCAGTCGGCCAACGCGGTCGGTTCACTCATCGCCGATGTCGATCTGACCACACCGACGCCCACGCTCACGCTCCGCAATGACCCGGTGTTTCAGATCGCCGTCACACGCGAGCTCAACAACGTGTTCCTCAAGGAACTCCACCCCGCGTTTGCCGACGTCATCGGCTCGGCCCCCGGCTCACTCGTACGCTTCAACCTCGACAAGGGCCTCACGCTCGGCTTCACAGACGGCGGCTTCGACCTTGCAAAAACACAAGCATCCGCCCAACTCGACCTGGGCAACATGACAATGGACCGTGCGGGATGGATCCGCAAAGGTATCAATGATGTCATGACCACCTTCCTCTCACGCTGGCAGGGCCGAGACCCCGGCTCGACCTATCTCGCGAAGTTCAACCCCGTGTCCATCACGCTCATAGACGGCATCGTCAACACCAGCGAGCTGTGGCTCGCGGCCGACGACATGGGCGTGGGCTTTCAGGGCAAGGTCGACTTGAACCACCGAACGCTCGACATGAAA
>DAIOEG010000032.1:7796-11567 GCA_036746415.1 Phycisphaera sp.
GTCGCTATCGCGCCAACGCTCGCACGCAAGGGCCAGGGCCTGGACCCAACCGCCGTGTACGAGCTGCCCATCACCGGCTCGCTCGATGCGCCCAAGGTCCGCGTCGATCAGTTCGCGGTGCAACTCGCACAGGCCTACGCGAGCACCGACATCGACAAAGCACTGGGCAAAACAGGCGACGCTGCGCCGCTGCTCCGCGACTTATTGGGTACGGTCACGCAGACCGCGTTCGGCTGGCGCAACACACTCCAGTGGTCGCCCTCCAGCGACGCCAACGCCTTCGCACTTAACGTCAAGGAATCGCTGCAACCCCCGGCCCCGGCCCCTGCACCCACCCCAACTCCCAATACCCAAGGTGATGCATCGGCAATGCCCCCCGCAAATCCGCCCGCAAATCCACCAACGGATGCGGCGCCCTCGCAAGACCCCGCCACGCCCAACACCGACGAGAAACCCGCGAAAGAACCCAACGACACCGAGAAGGCGCTCGAAGCGATCCGTAAACTGTTTGAACGCAAGTAACCCGCTTGCTTTCCTCGCAAGGCCAGACCCGTCTGGCAACCCTTCGCTTACGCTGGCTCCGTAGAATGGATCCGGTCTGATCGCGTCACGCTTTTGCGTTTCTCATCAGCGCCTTCTGCGTCATCTGCGTCTGAAGCACCTCCGCTGACCCTGCGGTGTTGGCGGGGTTACACTGATGCATCATGTGGCAGGTGATCGTAAAGAGCTTTGGCGGGCCGGAGGTCTTGGAGGTTGAGCCGGTGGAGACGCGCTACCCAGGCAGCGGCGAGGTGTTGGTGCGGTTAACATCGATCGGCGTGAACCGTGGCGAGGTGCTGGCACGGCAGGGGCGGTACCGCTTGAGCAGCGGCGATGTGCCGTTCACCCCGGGGCTTGAGGGCGGCGGCGTGATCGAGGCCGTAGGCGCTGGCGTCAACCGGTCGCGCCTCGGCCAGCGCGTCGTGCTCACGCCCGATGTGCCGCGCCTAGATCGCGGGCTGGGCGGGACGTATCGGTCGCACTACCTCTGCCATGATGACGATGCGCTTGCGGTGCCCGCAGAGCTGCCCGATGTGTGCCTGGGCGCGCTGTGGCTGACGCACCTGACGGCGTGGGGCTGCCTCGTGTGGAAGCACAAGCTGCGGGCCGGGCAGACCGTGGCGATCCCCGCCGCGAGCAGCGCCGTGGGACTCGCCGCATCACAGGTGGTGCGACAACTCGGCGGCGTGGCCATCGGCCTGACCCGATCGCTCGACAAAACTGAGCACATCAAAGCCGACTACCACCACCTCGTCGTCACACGCGACCGCGCAAGCCAACTGCAACCGTTCTACCGCGAGCTGCGCACGCTCACTGCCGGTAAGGGCGTTGATGTCTTCTTCGACCCCGTCGCCTCCGGCGAGTACCTCGACCACGAGGTCCGCGCGCTGGCGGACCACGGCACGATCTATCTGTACGGCCTGCTAGGCGAGCCGGGCGTTGTGGACCTCTCGCCACTCATCCGTAAGCACGGACGCATCGTTGGCTGGGTGAATGATGCACTGCTCAGCGCCGGCCGGGACGCGTGGCTCGGCGGATGCCGAACGATCCTCCAGCACTTTGCACGTGGCCTGTATCACCAGCGCATCGCCGACACCTTTACGCTGCAAGACGTGCAGCAAGCGCACCGACTCATGGAATCCAACACGCACATCGGCAAGATCATCCTCACTCCCTGATCATCACAACCCAATCCGCTACACACACTCACACCGCAAGACCTACGCATGCAATACCGACGCTTTGGCCGAACCAACCTCTCCATGCCCGTCATCTCCACCGGCGGCATGCGCTACCAGGACGGCTGGCAGGACAAGCCGCTGGCCGACATCAAGCCCGAGACCACCGACAACATGCGGCGCATCATCCAGCACTCGCTCGACGTCGGCATCTCCCACATCGAGACCGCTCGCGGCTACGGCCCGTCCGAACGGCAGCTCGGCCAGATCCTCCCGCACCACCCGCGCGAACGCCTCATCGTCCAGACCAAGCTCGGCCCCACCGACACCGGCGACGAGTTCCTCCAGCACTTCAGTGAATCGCTCGAACGCCTTCAACTCGATCACGTCGACCTGCTCGCCGTCCACGGCATCAACACACGCGAACTGCTCGAACAAACCATCAAGCCCGGCGGGTGCCTCCAAGCCGCGCGCGAGCTGCAACGCAGGGGCAAGGCCAGGTGGATCGGCTTCTCGACGCACGGCCCGCTCGATGTCATCACCGACACGATCAACACCACCGCCTTCGGCGGCTTCGACTACGTGAACCTGCACTGGTACTACATCTTCCGACGCAACGAGCCCGCCATCGCCGCCGCCACCGCGCGCGACATGGGCGTCTTCATCATCAGCCCCAGCGACAAGGGCGGCATGCTGTACAAGCCCACGCCCACGTGGACCGATGCGTGCGCACCGCTGCACCCGATCGTCTTCAACGACCTCTGGTGCCTGCGCGACAAGCGGGTCCACACGTTGTCGCTCGGCTCGGCGAGTGTGAACGATTACGACCTGCACGTCGAGGCCGACGCGCTGTTGGATCAAGCCGACGCACTGGTGCCGCCCATCGAGCGCAAACTCGACGCGCTGATGCAACAAGCGATCGGGCACGCAAGCCCCGAGGCGTTCTCGTGGTCCGGCGTGCCGGAGTGCTTCGATGCACAAGCGCCCAAGGGCGCGAACCTGCCGATCATGCTCTGGCTGCGCAACCTCGCGGTCGGCTGGGGCATGACTGACTACGCAAAGATGCGTTTCAACCTCATCGGCAACGGCGGGCACTGGTTCCCCGGCTGCAAGCCCGCCGAGCTGGGCGATGTCACTGATGAACAACTCGCACAGGCCGTCGCTCGCTCACCGTTTGCAGAACGACTGCCCGCGATGGTCCGCGAGTCGATCGAGCTGCTCGGCGGCGGCGAGGTCAAACGGTTGAGCGAGTCGTGAACGTAGTTTTGAACCGCAGAGGCGCGGAGAAGAGTTTTTAGATGCAGATGGACACTGATCAGAACCAGGAGTTGCCACGGAACATGAGGACGGCACTGAAATGAATCAACATTTGAAACATTCAATTCATGCACTGTTCCTTTCAGTAGCTTCTTCACGTTCCGTGGCCAAATGCATGCTTCTTTTATCTGCGTTCATTTGCGTCCCTCTGTGGCGCACTTGTTCTTCCCTCGTTTGCGGCTCAACGCGAAAGCATGAAATTTGGATCGGGTGAGCTATGACTCGACGAGAGCTTTTGCAACACGCCATGTGCGCAGCCCCCCTCCTCGGCACATGCACGTTGACTGAGGCGCAGCAACATGCGGATAAGCGGTCCTGCATCGTGGTCGGCGCGGGGCTCGCGGGCCTGGGCGCAGCGCGGGCGTTGCACGATGCGGGGTGGGGCGTGACGGTGTTGGAGGCCCGCGAACGGGTCGGTGGCCGGGTGCACAGCGATGTGCTCGCGGACGGCACGCCGATCGAGCGCGGCGCGGCGTGGGTCCACGGGCATGAGCGCAACCCCATCGGCGATCTGCTCACGCACGCGGGGGCGACGCTGACGCAGACCGACGAGTCTGCCAACGCTTTGTTTGATGACGCGGGCCAAGCGCTTGATCCAACTGCGATCGGATCGTTCGAGGAGGGTCAGCGCGACTTGCTGAACCGCGCGGCGGGTCTTGCCGAGCGTTGGGAACGTGATGCGCCGCTGCTGCGGGCGTTGACGCAGGGGAACGCGCAGCTCGAAGAGCCGTTGACG
>DAIOEG010000032.1:11577-12701 GCA_036746415.1 Phycisphaera sp.
GGATGAACTCTGGCCCGGGGAGGACGCGACGAGCGATGTGCCGTTCACTGCGATCCTCACGGCGTTGTCGCGAGGGCTGCACATCCGCACGGGCATACGCGTCACACGCATCGTCAACGACGACAACGGACGCATCACCGTCGATGCACACCCCTGCACCGCCGACACTGCACCCCAGCGACTCACGGCCGACGCCGTCGTGGTCACGCTGCCCTTGGGCGTCCTGCAATCGGGCGCGGTGACCTTCGAGCCGGCGTTGCCCGACGGCGTCGCTGGCTCGATCGCGCGGCTGGGCATGGGGCGGTACGAGAAACTCATCACGCGGTTCGACCGGGTGTTCTGGCCGGCAGATGCGGCGTTCCTGCGGTTCCTGTCCGAGCCGGCCAGCCGGTTCTCGTTTGTGTTCAGTGCGGTGCCTTCATCGGGTCTGCCGGTGTTGACGGCACTCTCGGGCGGGGACGATGCGCGGTGGCTCGTTGATGCGGGCAAGGACGCGGCGGTGGCCGAGTTGATGCGGCTGCTGCGGTTGTCGTTTGGCGCGGATGTGCCCGAGCCGGTCGAGTCGGTGGTGACGCGCTGGGGCAGCGACCCCTTTGCGCTGGGCTCGTACTCGCACCTGCCGCCCGGTGCGAGCCCGGCCGACCGCGCGGCCCTCACGGCTCCGCTTTGGCGAGGTCGGCTGCACCTGGCGGGCGAGCACACACACCCTCGTTTCCCCGCGACCATGCACGGGGCCCTGCTCTCGGGCCGACGCGCAGCCGACGCCCTGCTCACCGGCTTTCGCACGGATCGCTGAGCCACGGCAACGCCCGTTTGACCCGCGCTGCAGAACCGTTACCCTATGGGGCTCCCGTGAAGCCGCCCGTCGGTCAGCGGGCTATCGTATCGTCACGCCACCCCGTCCCGGAAGCGCCGGCCACACGGGGCACGTTTGACGCCTTGCAACCACTCAGAACCCTCACCCCACCCTAGGGCCGATGTCCATGACCGCCACGATCGCAGCCCCCGCCCCCGGTATCGACGGCTCCAAGCTGTCACGCCTCCAGAAGACCCGAAACTTCGGCATCTGTGCCCACATCGACGCCGGCAAGACCACCACCACCGAGCGCGTCCTCTTCTACACC
>DAIOEG010000033.1:0-12689 GCA_036746415.1 Phycisphaera sp.
GCCGGTGGCCAGCCCCATGCTCAGGAGCACAAAGCCCACGGCCGCCGCGTTGCGCACCGCGCGTTCGAGTGTTTCAAGCGAAGCGAGCTTTCCGAGTGTGCGTGGGTCCGTCTTGGCTTTCACGCGTCGCTGGACCCACAGGTACATGCTGCCTGCGGACGCGGCGACCATGCCGCCGACGGTGCCGGAGTAGACGCACACCAGATGCACCGCCCGCCACACCGGCTCAAGCGTGTGCAACTCGAACGGGCGGTACGTCCACGCGGCGGCGCAGATGCCCCAGCCGAGCACGAGCGTGAGCATGGGCATGGCAAACGCGGTGATCGCGCGCATGCGTGGTCGGCTGTGCAGCCAGCCCAGGCCCAGGCCCAGCAGCGTTGCCATGAGCAAGAGGCCATCGACGTGCGCGGCGATGGGTTGCCAGTCGCCGGTGATCCACAGCCAGCGGTAGAGGAAGAGCATCGCTGAGCCAAGCGTCGCCAGCGCGATGGCCAGATCGACACGGCGGAGCGGTCGGTACGTGTGTTCTGATTGCGGTTGTTGCTGCGAGACGCGTCGGCTGCGCAGTTCAAGAATGGCCCACAGCGAGCCGACCGACGCGATGAGTGTCAGCCCCGAGAGTCCCGCGATCGAAAGCGTGCTGCTCATGGCGTGTGCGGGGCCGGGTCTAGCGGGCCGGTGTGGTCTGCGTTGCCGGCAACGTGCGCGAGGTGGTCGCGCAATGCCGACAGGCCCTGCGTATGGAGGATACGCAAAGCCCGCTCGTCCGTCAGGCCGCGCAGCCGGGTGCGCCGCTCCGCCGCGTCTGGCACGTGCGCCTGCAGCCACGCCCGCCAAGGCCCGGCCTCCTGAAGCACCGTCGGCCATCCGGCATCGACCGACGCCCACAAAGCATCGCGCAGCCGGACCGCGAGCGATGCCGACGTCTGCCCGGTGTCCACCGCGACCGTCAGCGGGCCCTCGCGCTTGTGCGCCATCACGGTGAGGTCGCCCGCATCGGCGTCGTCGCTGCGGTTCACCAGCGCGCCGGCACGCTGCGCTTCGTGCGCTGCTTGCGCGTTGACCTCGGCCGAGTCGGTTGCAATGACGACAAGGAACGCGCCGTCGCAGTCACCGTGTTCGTAGCCGCGTTGGATGCGATTGACGTTGAGCGTCTCGAAGCCCGGCGCGAACGACGGCGCGACGGCTGTCACGATCGCGCCAGCTCCGCAGAGCATCGTGGCGCGGCGGAGCGCGACCTCGCCGCCGCCGATGATGATGCAGCGGCGCTTTGCGAGTTGAAGCATGACGGGGACGCCGGGCATCGGGGGATTTTAGGGGAAGGGGGCCTGGTGGGTCTGCACACCCTCCTCCCCTTGGGAGGGCGGTGTTGCACCAATGAAAAGACCGCGCCATGGTGGCGCGGTCTTGAGTTTGATGGATGTTGCATGGCGATCAGGCCTTGACCTTGAACTGGCCGACGAGTCGCAGGAGTTGCTCGGCTTTCTGTGAGAGTTGGACCGAGGCGGCGGCGGCCTGGTCGGTGCCGTCTTTGGATTGCGAGCAGACGGCGGTGATTGCTTCGAGGTTGCGGGCGACCTGCTCGCTGGTGGCGGATTGCTCTTCGGTGGCGGCGGCGATGGACTGGATCATCGCGGCGACCTCGCCGGCGTTGCCGACGATCTTGCGGAGCGAGGTGCCCGCGTCGCTGGCCTTGGTCACGCCGGCCTGGACCTTGTTGCTGCCGGCGTTCATCTTGTCCACCGCGGTGGTGGTTTCCTTCTGAATCGCGGTGATGCTCTGCCCGATCTCTTCGGTCGCCTGCGTCGTGCGGTCGGCGAGCTTGCGGACCTCATCGGCGACAACAGCGAACCCTCGGCCGTGCTCGCCGGCTCGGGCGGCCTCGATGGCGGCGTTAAGCGCGAGGAGGTTGGTCTGGTCGGCGATGTCGTTGATGACGGCGACGATCTGGCCGATCTGCTCGCCGCGCTTGCCGAGCTCTTCGACGCTCTTGGCCGAGCCGGAGACGGCTTCGCTGATGGCGGTCATCTCGCGGATGGTTTCTTCAACGATGGCCCCGCCTTGCTGGGCGGCCTTGCCTGAGTCGGCGGCGGAGGCGGCGGCGTCGGCGGACTTGCGGGCGACTTCGATGACCGACGCGGACATCTCTTCGACTGCGGCGGAGATCTGCGTGACCTGCTGGGTCTGCTCGCTCATGCCGGCGGCCATCTGTTCGCTGCTGGCGGCGATCTGGGTCGCGGCGGAGGCGACTTCGTTGGTGGCCTTGCCCACGGTGTGGATGACGTCGTGGATGCGCTGGACGAACTGGTTGAACCAGTGGCCAAGTTGGCCGATCTCGTCGCAGTGCTTGACGTCGATGCGTTGGGTCAGGTCGCCCTCGCCCTCGGCGATGTCACGGATGCGGGCGATGAGCTCCTTGACGGGCCTGCCGAAGAGCAGCTTGAGGATGTACGCGAACACGCCGACGGCCCCGAGCACCATGGGCACGGTCCACATCAGGCCCGAGGTGATGAACGAGGCGACCTGCGCATCCACGGGCGCGAGAGGCATCTCGACGTGGTACGCACCGTGCATGTAGCCGGCCTTCCAATTTTCCATGGGGAATCCCAGGATGTCCTTGCCGTCGCCGTTGGGGCTGGTGGCCGGGTCGCCGTGACAGGAGAGGCAGTCGGGCGAGAGCGTGATGGCCCGCATGTAGTGCAGCGTGTTGGTCTCTTCGTCGATGCGCGACAGCGTACCCGCGCCCTTGCTCTCAACTTGGGTAGTGAGGTCTTTGAGGAGTTGTTCGATGAACGGTGAGTCGGGCTCGTTGTCCTTGTTGCGCGCCTCGAAGGCTGTGACGCTGAAGTCAAGGCCCTCTTTCTCGGCAGCGACGTCGGCTGACTTCCAGCCAACGACGACGGGGACGGTGTTGAAGATCTTCGCTTCGCTGTAGTGGCCGCCGCGTGCCTGGACTTCCTTCAAGTCGGCGAGCATCGCTTCCTTGTCGATCGCGCCCTGGGCGAGCAGGTTCTTGGACGCGAAGTCCTTGGCGGCATCCGCGGTGGCGGTGAATGCGGCGGCCTTCTCGACCATGCCCTCGTTGGCGGCGGCTCGGAAGCTGCGGACGAACAGGACGTAATTGATACCCACGAGCCCGACCATCGTGATGACCGCCAGGCCGATGATGCGGGTCGTCAGTCCCAGTGAGTTGAAGCGTGCCAACATGAGGTGGTTCCTTGGATCAGAGGACGCCCGACAAAGCCCCCCGGCCCTTCAGGCAGGGTTACGATCGACCCGCACACCGGCAGACTTAACTCCGCGCAGCGCGCAAATCTCGATTCTGCATAGGTTTACCTATCATTTTATGAACGCTTTGAATGTTTTGGCCGCCTTGCCCGTTATCAACGGTGGAGAGAGGGAGGCATTTTTGACCACGAAGACACGAAGAACGCGAAGTAGCAGGGCCGCCACCTGCTTGGTGGTCAGCCGGAGTCCCAAGGCCTGAGTACGCGATCACGCAAGTCCAGAGCTGCAGCGCACCCGCGCGTTGCGCCTCCAACGCGCTAGGAATGAACGACCTGTTGAAAGTGAATGGCGAGGCAGGCGCAGGCAAGGCCTGGCGAGTTTTGAACGCGCTACAGGGCTGCAGCACCGCGCCGATTCATCCCCGTGGTCAACATGGCAGCGACGAGCGATCTCTTCACAGACTGGCGAGTCAACTCGCCGGCTACACCGGGAAAGGATTCGACGCGGTGCTCACACCAGCATCCTAAACCACTCACTCCAGGACAAACGTCGCGACCACAGGCAGGTGGTCGGAGCCCAGCGCGGCGGTGGAGCCGTCGAAGACCCTGGCCGAGTTCTTGATGACGCGGCCGGCCATCTTGGGTGAGGCGAGGATGTAGTCGAAGGTGATGGGGGGGTAGCGCCCGCTGCCGGGGAGTGTGATGCGTTCCTGCCGGGTGAGGCCCGCGTGCAGGTCGATCAGCACACGCCGGCCATCGACGGGCATCAAGAGGTGCTCCATCGCGGGCCAGGTGCGGGGGTCGTTGGGTTGCTGCTGGTAGTCGCTGTTGAAGTCGCCCATCGCGAGGATGAGTGCGTCGCTGTTTTGTTCGAGCTGGTTCAGCACCTGCGTCTTGAGCGCGATGGCCTCGGCGGTTCGGTGGAAGCTTGAGTTGGGGTCGCCTTCGCTGTCGCGGTTGCTCTTGAGGTGTACGTTATAGACCGTCAGCGTCTGGTCGTTGCCCAAGTCCAGGTCGATCCGCATGAGGTCGCGCGAGAAGCTCCACGTGCGGTTGGGCGCGGCGGGGTTGGTCAGCGTCAGCCAGCGGTGGCTCGTGACCGAGATGATCGGCAGGCGGCTGATGATGCCAAGGTTGATCCCCCGGCCGTCGTTGCCCTTGAGCACCGTCACGAAGCGGTACCCGCGATCGGGCATCAGCTCGTTCACCATCGCCTGAAGCGCCGGCTCGTTCTCGACCTCCTGGATGCACACCACGTCGGCATCGATTGCCTTGAGCGTGTTGGCGATCGCTTCGATCAGGGGCCGTGGCTTGACCTCCGTGCCATCGTCGTCGGTGTACGGGTCGTCGAAGACGTCGAAGAAGTTCTCAACGTTGTATGACGCAACCGTCAGCTTGCTCGGCTGACGCGGCTGCGCCGACGCCGGCATCGCGCACAACACCGCGCCCATGCACACCAACAGAACACACACGTCCTCGGCGACCGATCGCATCTTGCTTAAGTTCATCGCATGATCGTAGCGACCGACGCGGCCCCGGTGTTTGATGAGCGTTTCGTTCAGGCCCCGACGCGTTCACCGATGACTGCAGGCACGCCCGGCGACTTCAACCAGCTGGCCCACAACGCCAGTTGCATCAGCGCAAACAAGCGGTGGCTGTGGTCCGCCGACTCCGCGAGGTGTTCTTCAAATAACGCGGATGCACACGCCGACGAGACGCCCAGCGTGTCCAGCGAGCCGTCCTTCAAAAGGTCGCCCGCAGTGTCTCGCCAAAGCGTCCGCAGCCATGAGCCCAGCGGGATCGCAAAACCGCGCTTGGGACGACGCAGCACCTCCATCGGCACAAGCCCGGCCCCCGCGTCCTTCAACAACGCCTTGGCACGACCGCCCGGCGTCAACACGGCCGCTGGCAAGTGCCCCGCCAGGTCACACACCGCCGTGTCCAGCAACGGGCAACGCACCTCCAACGCCACCGCCATCGACGCGCGGTCCACCTTGCGCAACACCTCAAACGGCAGGTAATGCGTGAAGTCCCACCGCATCGCCGAGTGCACCACGTCCTGCTCCGCTCCGAACCCCGGCAACATCCAACCACCCTCTGCGTCCGCGTCCACCCGCAACAGCCCCGGCGCAACCGACGCGATCGCCCGCTCACTGAACAACTGGATCATCGACGCGTAACGCTGCGCGGGGTGCTCGCCCGCCTTCGCGGCTTCGACGAACCGCGCGAGCTTCGTGCGCGCCGCACGCGGGTTCACCGCCGATCCAAAGCCCGACGGCATCGCTCGCGCCAACCACCCGGTCTTCTGCAACAGCCGAAGCCCCCGGTACCGGTCGTACCCGCCGAACAGCTCGTCCCCACCGTCGCCCGACAGCGCGACCTTGACGTGCTGACGCGTCGCGTTGCACAGCCACAGCGTCGGCAGGATCGAGCTGTCTGCCGTCGGCTCGCCGCACACGTCCATCAACCGGCCGAGCTCTTCGAGTGCATCGCCCGGCTCCGCACGCAGCACCGTGTGACGCGACCCGATGTGCCCCGCGACCGCCCGAGCAAACGGTGTTTCGTCGAACAGCGCATCAGGCATCGCCACGCTGAAGGTCCGAAGAGCACCCGCGCCCCGACGCGTCAACTCACGCTGCGCCAGCGCAGCCACCACTGATGAATCCACACCGCCCGACAAGAAACACCCAAGCGGCACGTCGGCCTCCAGCCGTTCCGACACCGCCTCGCCGAGCACCTCCAGCACCGCATCCACCGCGCCAAGCGACGTCGAATGCAGCGAGACCGGCGGGGGCTGCCAGTAACGCTCCGTCTGCACCGCGCCTCGTGCATCGATCTTCATCCAGTGCCCCGGCAACAACTCTTCGATGCCCCGCACCATCGACCGCTCAAACGCATACCCCAGACGCAAATAGTTGAGCAACGCCTCCTGATCCACACCCGCCGACTCACCCGCAGGCAGCCCCGCCACCAGTGTCGCCACCAGCGATGCGAATGACAGCTCCCGCCGATCTCGCGACCACCGCAGGTACAACGGCTTCTTACCCGAGCGGTCCCGACACACAAACAACGAGCGGTCGCGGTCGTCCCACACCGCAAACGCAAACATGCCGTGCAGATGCTTGGGCAGCGACGTGCCCCATTGGCGGTAGCCAAGGAGCAGCGCCTCGGTGTCGGAGTGGTCGCTATGGAACGCGTGGCCGCGCTTCTGGAGCCGGAGGCGCAGCTCGCGGTGGTTGTAGATCTCACCGTTAAAGACGAGCCGCAGCGGCCCCTGCTCGCCGACCTGTTCGGAGAGCATCGGCTGATGGCCCGAGAGCAGGTCGATGATCGACAGCCGAGCGTGCGCCAACCCGCACCGACCATCAACACTGAGCCCGATGCCATCGGGCCCGCGGTGCCGCATGTGGCGCAGCATCGCTCCCAGCCGGTCCCGATCAACCGGAGCGTCGGAGAACTTCACGATGCCAGCGATACCGCACATGGGGGGACAAGTGTCCAGTGGCCAGTGGCCGGTGTCCAGAACAGGGAGACATGCTAAATCTGGCGATGCATGCATGAGTGTCTGCACTGGCCACTCGACACTGGCCACCGGACACTCCAGCGCTGCGTCAGATCTTCACCGGCAGCTGCACCCGCACGTGCAGTTCCGTAAGCTGTTTGTCTTCGACAGGCGACGGCGCTTCGAGCATGAGGTCGGCACCGTTTTGGGTCTTGGGGAAGGCGATGACGTCGCGGATGTTGGTCGTGCCGCACAGGTGCATGACGATGCGGTCCAGGCCAAAGGCCAGGCCGCCGTGCGGCGGTGCGCCGAAGCTCAACGCGTCGAGCAGGAAGCCGAACTTCTCGCGGGCGGCCGCTGCGTCGATGCCCAGGAGGTTGAAGACTTTCTGCTGGACCTCAGGGCGGTGGATGCGGATCGAGCCGCCGCCCAGCTCGCTGCCGTTGAGCACAAGGTCATACGCCTTGCTGCGCGTCGAGGCGATGACGGCCCGGTCGCCCGACTCGAGTTTTTGCAGGTCTTCATCGTTTGGTGCAGTGAAGGGGTGGTGCAGCGAGTCCCAACGCTTCTGCTCCTCATTCCATTCAATGAGCGGGAAGTCAACGACCCACAGCCACTCGCGCTGCTCGGGCGAGATCATCTTGAGGTCATGCGCGAGCTTGACGCGCAGCTCACCAAGCACGCGGTGCACGACCGCCGGCTTGCTGCTGACGCCGAAGCAGATGAGGTCGCCGTCCTTGGCCCCGGTTGCTTGCAGCAGGGCGTCCTTCACCGGCGCGAGGAACTTGGAGATGCCACCGGTAAGCTCGCCCGCCTCGATCTTTACGATCGGCAGGCCGCCGCCGCCGAACTGCTTGACCCACTCGGCCAGCGCATCGGTGTCCTTTCGGCTCATCGCCCCGCCACCCGGCACGACGATGCACTTCACCAGCCCGCCATCTTCGAGCGCACTGCGGAAGACCTTGAAGTCCGTCTGCGTCGCGACGCCGCACAGGTCGATCAGCTCCATCCCGAACCGCAGGTCCGGCCGGTCGCTGCCGAACCGCGTCATCGCCTCAGCATACGTCATCCGCTTGACGGGTGGCACATCGACGCCCAGCGTCTGCTTCCACACCGCGCGGATCATGCCCTCGGTCATCGCCATCACGTCGTCCTGATCGACAAAGCTCATCTCCAGGTCGATCTGCGTGAACTCCGCCTGACGGTCCGCGCGCGGGTCTTCATCGCGGAAGCACCGGACGATCTGCACGTATCGCTCCGCACCCGCAACCATGAGCACCTGCTTGAACAACTGCGGGCTCTGCGGCAGCGCGTAAAACTCGCCGGGCTGCAAACGCGAAGGCACGAGGAAGTCGCGCGCACCCTCGGGCGTGCTACGGCACAGAAACGGCGTCTCGATCTCGAGGAACCCGTTCGCGTCGCAGTAGTCGCGCACCGTCTTGGTCACGCGGTGACGCGTGCGCAGCACGTGCTGCATCCGACCGCGTCGCAGGTCGATGTACCGGTACTTCAGCCGGGTCTCTTCGTTGACCTTGTGCGCATCGTCGGGCAGGAACGGCGGCGTCTCCGCCTTGTTCAACAGCTCGGCGTGCTGCGCATCGACCTCGACCGCGCCCGTCGCCAGCTTGGGGTTCACGCCGCCTTCACGGGTGATGCACTTGCCGCTGACGCGGATCACGTCTTCACACCGCAGCTTCTGCGCAAGCGCATGCGCCTCCCCCGCACCCGTCCCCGGCGAGGGGTGGAACACGATCTGCGTCAGGCCCTCGCGGTCGCGCAGGTCGATGAAACGCACCCCGCGGTGGTCGCGGTAGCTGTTGACCCAGCCGGCGAGGGTGACGGTCTGCCCGACGTGCTCGGGTCGCAATGCGTTGCAATGGTGTGTGCGGGCGTCCATGATCGGGTGGTGCTTTCAGGGTTGGAATCGCTAGAGAATCGGGTCGCGGATCATAACGGCGACAGCAGGGGGGTGCAGACGATCACAACGCCCCGTATCGCAACACAAGCTATTATCACGCCATGTTCACAGGCATTGTCCAGGCACAAGGCACACTCACCGCGCTCGATCCCTCACCCGCCGGCAAACGGCTCTTCATCGATCGCTCACGCTGGCAACCGCCCGCAGGACAAGAGCCACGCCTTGGCGACTCGGTCTGCATCAGCGGCGTCTGCCTCACCGTCGTCACGACCGCCGCATCGCACATGTCCTTCGACGTCATCCCCGAGACGCTCGACAAGTCCAAGCTCGGCAAACTCCGCGTCGGCGACCCCGTCAACCTCGAACCCTCCGTCACACCCAACCAGCCGCTCGGCGGGCACTTCATGCAAGGCCACATCGACGGCGTCGGCCAAGTCACGCACATCCAGGACGACCCCGCCGACTGGCGCGTCACCGTCCGACCGCCCGCCCACGTCCGCGACTGCATCATCGCCAAGGGCTCGATCGCCATCGACGGCGTCTCGCTCACCATCGCCTCACTCGATGATGCCGACGCCGGCCTGTTCAGCGTTGCGCTCATCCCCACCACGCTGCAACTGACCACGATGGGCTCGCTCCGCGTCGGTGACAGCGTCAACCTCGAAGCCGACATCCTCGCCAAGACCGTCCTCGCGCAACTCTCAAGACTCGGGCTCGCACCCGCACGATCAAACCACAAGCCATCCATGCCGATCAACATGTCCACGCTCGCCGCCGCCGGCTTCCTCGGCTGAAGTCATTGCAAGTACGACACGCCGACGCTGAGCTCCGCCGAGGGGCGAAGCGTCTGGCGGCTTTTCCTAGACGTGCCCACACCTCAAGCCGCCACTGACTGTGCCCCCTGCAGCGCAGCACTTGCCGACACCGCCTGTCGGCTCACGCACAGCATCGTGAGGTCGTCGCGCTGGTTCAGCGAGCCGGACTCCGCGTCGAGCAACACCGCGATCTTCTCCAGCGACTGCGCGATGTCATCCCCCCGCAGGACTTCAAACTCGCCGAGGTAGCGCGTTGTCGCGATCTTGCCTTTCGTTCGGCCGGCCGACTTCACGCACGATTCTGTCTCCGGGAACGCCATCTCAAAGCCGTCGGAATACATCACGAGTCGATCGTTCGCGCTCATCTCGAACTCGTACTGGTCGAACTCATCGGTCTCGAATACTCCTAGCATCGGCCCCTCGGGCGACAGCTGCTGCGTCGGTGATTCATCCTTGAACAACATCGGGAACGGGTGACCCGCCCGCGCCATCTTCATGACGCCGGTCTTGATGTTGAGCACCGCGTACGCGGCCGTCGCAAAGCACGCAGAGCCGGAGTCCTGCTCGAGCAGCCGGCGGTTCAGCTGCGTCAGCGTCTCGCGTGGTTCGAGCAACCGGTACCGGTTGTCGCTGATCTCTTTGGTTTGCAGAGACTGCTTGATGTAGATCGTCATGAGCGCCGCGGGCACGCCGTGTCCCACGGCATCGGCGATGAAGATGCCCACGTGCGACTCGTCCAGCCGGGCGATGTCATAGATGTCGCCGCTCACATAGTGCGCTGGCCGCCACAGCACATCGAAGCGGTACGGCTCGGCTTTGGGCAGCGACTTGGGCAGGAATTCGCGCTGGATCTTCACCGCCATCCGCAGCTCTTCATCGAGCTTGCCCAGGTGG
The DNA here is from genome assembly GCA_036746415.1 of Phycisphaera sp. GTDB lineage: Bacteria > Planctomycetota > Phycisphaerae > Phycisphaerales > Phycisphaeraceae > DAIOEG01. The sequence goes on from DAIOEG010000033.1 coordinate 10,357, forward strand.
TCCGCCACGTTCATCTGATGCAGCCGCAGCAGCCGCGCCTCGTGCGAGAGCGACAGCAACAGATGCGACTGGCTCCGCAGCGTGCCCAGCACCGCCCTCACCGTCTCAAGCCCCGTCGTCTCCGGCAGCAACACCGCGCAATCGTCGTACAAGGCCCCCGGCCGATCGGACGTGTTGCCCAGCCGCGTGATCGTCGAGGGCTTGTGGCGTTCATGCAGAATCGCCGCTGCCTCATAGGTCAGGTTGCCTCTCGCCTCGTCGGTCACCAGCCAGACCAACGTCGCGTCTGCGACAGAGCCCGGGTCTGACAGCAACGAGTCGAGCGATATGACCTTGGCCGCATCCGGATCAAAACCCGCATCCATCACCGCCGACCGCCACTGATGCATCACACCACGGGCGATGTGCGTGCGGGCCTCGACGATTAAGAGCATTGAGCCGGACATGCATGCAACCTCGGGGGTTCTCGTAAGAGCACGACAATGTTGTCATCGTCTCACCGTGCCCAACCCTTAAGGGATTCCACAGGGATATCAATCTTCTGACCCGGCATGATCTTCAATCGCTCGGCTGTCCCGCCCGCAAACTCAAGCGCAAACTGGGCCGGATACACACTCGGATACTGCATGAGCAAGTGGTCCGCCGCGTCCGGGTCCGGCTCCACCCGCATCGCGTGCACCGACAACACCCGTGCGTTAGGCCCCACAAACACCACATCAATCGGCACCACACAACGACGCATCACAAACGACATCACCCGCGCATCCGGAAACGCAAACAACATCCCACCATCCGCCGCGACACTCGTACGATCCGATAAGCCCTGAAACCTCGCCTCGGCCGTGAGCGCAAGCTCCATCGTGAAACGCTCCTCACCGATCGACACCTCCAGCGTCGCCGGCGCATTGATGGGCACGCCGCGCTGACACCCCATCACCACCGCCACACAACTCAGCAGCCCGCAACAACGCAACCAGCTCATCCAAGCAGCCATGCCTCATCCTCCGCCGTGAACAACGCCGGCCCGGCCGGTAATCCTGAAATGCTGAAACGCTCAGCAAACTCCTGCGCCCCCATGTCCTCCGCTCCCGGCTCGACGCCCGACCAACGCGCCAGCAGCGCGATCACACGCCCCGACCGGACACCGCGCTCACGATACGCGCAAAGCCGGCTGTCGCCGTGACGCTTCGCCAGCCGTCGCCCATCCGACCCGAGCACGAGCGGCAGGTGCCAGTAGCGCGGCAGGGGGGTCATGCCAAGTGCTTCATAGATCAACCGCTGCCTCGCGGTGGAGGCGAGCAGGTCGTCGCCGCGCACGATGTCTGTCACGCCCTGCCGTGCATCGTCCACCACCACCGACAACTGGTACGCCGGCAGACCGTTCTTCCCCGCGACCACGAAGTCGCCCACCTGCCGCTGCACATCAATCGCCATCGGCCCGCGCAGCTCATCCACAAACCCGATCGGCCCATCGGGCACGATGAGCCGCGTCGCCACTTCATCGCCCGCAGCGATCGACAATGCAGAAGGGGGGCGATACAGCCCCGGGTACCGCTGCTCGTGGTCATCGCCGTGCGGGGCCGACGCCGCCCGCTCGATCTGGCTCCGCGTCGCCGCGCACGGATACGTCAGGCCCAACGACGACAAACGATCCAACGCGTCCTGATACACCGACAGGTCGCTCGACTGATACACCGGCCCGACATCCCAATCCAGCCCCAGCCACCGCAAGTCTTCCATCGCGCCGTGCTTGATCCTCGGCCCGTCCAGGTCATCGATCCGCAGCAACACCCGCCAACCGTTCTGCCGCGCCAGCGCCCAGTTCACCAGGAACGTGCGCGCGTTGCCCAGGTGCAGAGCGCCCGTCGGCGAAGGGGCCAGCCGTGTCTGACGTGTCACCGACATCGCCGGGTATCGTAACGCGATGAGTGATGCGAACCCCTGGCCGTGGTCCACGCCGATGAACCGCCCGATCCGGCTCGCCGTGCTGATCTCCGGCGGGGGCACGACGATGCTCAACCTCGCCGACCGCATCGCCACCGGCTCGCTGGACGCAACGATCGTTCAGGTCATCGCCAGCAACGAAGCGGCAGGGGGGATCGTCCGCGCACAGGAGCGTTCACTGCCCTGCAGTGTCATCGCTCGCAAGTCGTTCGCCGACAAGGAAGCGTTCTCCGACGCGCTGTTTGAAGCCGTACGCAAGAGCCACACAGACCTTGTCGTCCTCGCCGGCTTCCTCTCGCTGATTGATATTCCAAGCGAGTTCCAACACCGCGTCGTCAACATCCACCCGTCGCTGCTGCCCAGCTTCGGCGGCCCGGGCATGTTCGGCC
>DAIOEG010000034.1:0-12492 GCA_036746415.1 Phycisphaera sp.
CCGGCCCAGTGCGGTCGAGCGAGCGGTTCAGCACGCCGCTGTCGCTGTCGCTGAGCACGCCGGAGCAGGGCACGGTGGCGCTCAAGGGCGTGGTCAAGCCGTTGGATCAAAGCGCGACGCTGGAGCCGACGCTTGAGCGTGTCGCGCTGTGGCCCGGCTCGCCTTATCTGTCGCTGGTGCTGCCCGAGGCGACGATGCCAACGGGCGCGGTGTCGATGCAAGGCAGCGTCGTTGCCGGCTGGGCCGATGTTGCGAACCCGTTGCTGCAATTCACGGGTGAGATGACGCTGGAGTCGCTGCGCATTGATGTGCCGTTGACGCAGGATCGGCCACTGTTCGCGGTCGAGTTGCTGTCGCTGCGGTCGTTGTCGCTTGACACGCCCAAGCGTCGGGTCGACCTGGCTGAGCTGCTTGTTCAAAAGCCCGTGGGCACTTTGCCGCTCGCGATGTTCAAGCGGCCCGAGCAAGCCGCGAGCAGCGCTGATGAAGCCGCAAGCAACGCCGATGCGCCGCCCGTTGAGCCAGCATCCACTCCATCCACACAAGCCGCATCGACCAACGACTCGCCCTTCGATCCCTTTGCTTACACGACCGCCATCGAGTCCATCCGCGTCGAGCAGGCAGACCTGCGCATGATCGATCCCACGGTCGATCCGCAAGGCACGCTGTCGATCTCTGCGCTCGATGTGCAGCTCGCCGACCTGCAACTCCCCGCGGGCGGCACCACCGGCGAGCCCGCGACCCTCACTCTCACCGGCAAGCTGCAGGACACCGCACCGCTGAGCGTCACAGGCATGCTCGCCCCCGCGCCGCTCGATCCCACCGCGTCGTTCGTTGACTTGAACATCAAGCTCGACGAGCTCCCGCTCGAACCGTTCAGCGGGTACAGCGCGCAGTTTGTTGCGCGCTTCATCGAGTCGGGCCAGTTCGGCACGGAGTTCCCTGTTCGCCTTGAAAACAAGGTGATCGATGCACAGGTCCCGGTGCGCGTCGCCACTTTCAAGCTCGGTGAATCTGTGGATCGTGAGGGCGCGATCAAGCTCCCGCTCGACCTGGCCGTCGCCGTGCTGACCGGCCCCGATGGCAACATCAAGCTCCCCGCCGTGCCCATCAGCGGCGACCTCTCCGACCCGTCGGTCTCGGTCTTTGGCATCGTCATCCACGCCTTCACCAACATCATCGCCAACGTCGCCACCGCGCCCTTCAAGATGCTCGGCAACCTCGTCGCGGGCCCCGACGGCGCAGAAGTCGATCCGTCCAACTTCACCTTCAACGCCGGCTCCGCCGACCTCGCCGAGGACGCGACGCCCAAGCTTGCCGCGCTGGCAACGATCTTGAAGGACCGTCCCGCGCTTGCGATCCAACTCGCGCATGCGCCCGATGTCGCCGCCGACACGCGCGCGCTGCAGCAGCAAGCGCTCGCTGAGTCGCTGCGTTCCGAGCAAGGTCAAGCTCAGTCGCAAGAGCAAGCGAGCATGTTCGCGCCCGGCGGCGTTACGTACGTGCAGGCCGTGCTCGATCGGTATCAAGACGCGAACCCGCAGGCCGACCTCACCGCTGCGCAAGACGCCGCGAACGCGAACGCCGACGCAAACGCCACCAATCTCAACGCGGACGGCAGCAATACCAACACCGCGATCGACCGCCCGCGCCGCCGCATCCGAGCCGGCAACATGTCCGTCGTCCGCCCACCCACGACCGACCCCATCACGGTCACCACCACCGCAGCAACAACAACCGATCCCACCCCCACCGATCCCACCCCCACCGATCCCAACAACGCCGATGCTGATGTCGCCTCGACCGAAGCATCTGGTCCCACCGACGGCTCCCCCCCCCCAGCAACACCTGCACTCACGTTCGAAGCGATCGAAGCCGAGCTGCTCGCATCGATCGAGTTGCCCGAGAGCGCGATGATCGAGCTCGGCCAACGGCGGGCTCAGGCCGTGCGGGAAGCGCTGTTGACCACGTTCAACGCCGACCCCGCCCGCGTCTTGCTCAAGCCCGCCGACGCCGCCGCTGATGCGCATGCGGATGCATCCACACCACCGCAAGACCCGGCCCCCGCCGCGCCCACCATCCGCATCGACGTGGTCCCCGCCCCGTAGTGCGCCGCAGGACGCAACGACCCGCGACCGTGAGGGAGCGGTCCCGCCCGTCGGTTCAGCGACAGCAATGAATGCAAGCGACATTCAGCAACGCTTGCGGTCCGTTGTGTCGCACGATGTGTCACCTGCCCCGCTCCCTCGCGGTCGCGGCTCGTTTTGTGACGACACCCCCCCCGGTGCCCCCGGTGTCCCCGGTGCCCCCGGCGCCCCCGGTGCCCCCGGTGCCCACCGCTGGCACCCGCCCCTTCCACCGCTTACACTGTCACGTCCCACACCTCGGGGTGTAGCTCAGCTTGGTAGAGCGCTACGTTCGGGACGTAGAGGCCGCAGGTTCAAATCCTGTCACCCCGATTGCATGATGGCACACTGGTGAGTCTCCTGAGAGTGTGGGATTGACTCCGCAGACCAGACGTGTCTTTTCACTTGGACGGGGGGTGTTGCGGGGGTTGATGTCCAGCGATTCCGGGCATCCGGGTTCTTGGTTGTGGGGTGTGAATGCGTGGTGCTGATCCTGGTGGGCTGGCGTGCGAGATCGACGCGGATCGACCGATGCGCGATGACGACAACGGGAGCCCCTTGCGCTTGGTGTCCGGGCGTGAGCAGATCGGGTGGATGTCCGTCGTGGTTAAGCGGACCATTGTCCGAACCACAGACCGGAGTCGGGGCCGTTGTCTGGTTGTGTGTCGAGGAGTCGGAGCCGGGATTCTTCGAATTGAACCTGGCCGTCGCCGGCGAGGCGGTGCAGGGCCGGCCGGGCAGACCTTGGGGCCAGTGGATCCATCCCGGTGTTTGCAGCCCGCGGATCAGAAGCAGGTATCCGCCGGTGCGGCTGGTGTTGACGGCCAGGAGCCCTGAGGTCACCGCGCCGTCGGGGATGTCACCGATGGGGTGGACGTGTTGCGCAGCGAGCGACGCGCGGTGCTGCTTCCACAGCGTCACCCATGGCTTGAGTTGTTCCAGCTGCGTCGTGGACAACGCAGACAGTTCGAGAAACGCCAGCGGTTGTGCAAAGAACAGGGGGGCGAAGGACTGTCCGACTGGGACGCGCTGGGGTGCGAGGGGGTCGTTGGCGTAGTGTTGCGTGTTTCTGAGCGGGTTGAGCCACTCGATCCGTAGCCGCCGGGGGTCGATGTAGCGTGACAACGACCAGAGCGTCCGCCACGTGTGGTGTGGCCAGTAGTTGTGCCAATCGGTGTAGCGGTTCTCGACAAAGACGGGTCCGGCGTCCATCCGGCCGAAGTACCCGGGGCGTGTGCCGGCGGTGATGTCCATCTCGACGACCCAGGGGTCGGTCTGCGTGTGTAGAGCGAGCACGCCATCGATCAGTTGGTGGAGCCGATGCTCTGCCAGGGGCGTGGGCGTCTCCACCGCATCGAACTTGAAGTGACGCACCCCGTAGCGCTCGCCCAGTCGCTTCACGACCGCGAGGTCGCGTTCCCAGGATGCCAACTCGTTGGAGGAGTCGGGCGCGAACCATAGCCCGAGCTGCATTCCCCGGGACCGTACCTGTTGCGCGATCACTTCCAGCCCGCGTGGGAAGGCCGAGGGCTTGGGCGTCCAGAAGTCGGGGTCTGCTGCGTGGAACCCCGACCAGACGCCGCCAGACTGGGCCGAGTTGGCGGATCGGCCCTGCTGCCACCCGTCGTCGATCATCACCACGTCCACGCCGATCGCGTCGGCAGCGTCGATCTCTCGGAGCAGGAACGCCTCCCCGACCCGTGCGTCGCGTGACCGGTCTCCCCAGGTGTTGGAGACCAACCGTCGATCCAGTCTTTGGGGGGCTGCACAGGATTGAAGCGTGTGCAGCGCACGCCGTTGCTCCAAGCGGTCCCCCTCGTAGCGCTTCCACAGCCAGGGGTAGCCGTCCTCTTCGTGGAGCATCGCCTCGTAGCCGTCCGCCAGCGGGCGGATCGAGAGGTCCTTGTCGGAGGCCACCCCGCGTGATCCGGGCAGCGACGCGCGCTTGATCATCACCCACCCGCCGTCACCCAGCACCTCTTCGATCACAAAGAGGTTGCCACGCAGCCCCAGTGGCTCGGCGGGGTGGAGCAGGTATTCCCGGACGTGCACCAGCTCGTTCACGCGGTCGGTGTTGTCGCGGAACTCGACCGCTGTCAGGCGGACGTGCTGGGGCAGCCGGATCACCGGCCCGGTTGCTCGGGCGTCGGTGTCGGCGTCCCGCGTGGCGGCGGGGTCCGTCTCGATCCCGCTGGCGGTTGGCGTTGCATGCTTCATATCGGTCCGGATTCACGCGGGGTGGCCAGCCCTTTCATCACAAGGCCGTAAGGCGTGGCCACGCCCGACGACTCGCCCACCCCCACGTCGGCGGGGTCATGCCCATTCCAATCTTACGCGGTTGAGCGGGTTGGCCTGCTCGGAGGAACCGAAGTTGACCCAGCGCTCGCTGCCGTCGGCGCTGACAGCCACCAACGCCAGGGAGAGCGTGCCGTCGCCCGCACGCTCGGCGTTGACCACCGAGGTGAGGTTAACCGACGCCGTCGCTCCCGCGATCAACGAGGAGCCCGGCAACGTGGTCAAGAGGGTCGAGGTGGCTGGCTGGTTGTTCCAGGTGACCGACGACTCGCTCCAGGTGTCGGAGGCAATCAGCCGGACCTCGATCGTCATCGCCGAGGCATTGGTGCCAGCGGTGATGACTGGCAGCTTGAGCAACGCCGAACTCACAGCCGAGCCAACCGACGAGAGGTTGAACTTCAGCAATGAAACCCGGTTGAAAGACGAGCTGCTGTTCTTGACCGTCAGCAACCCGTCCGACCCGTAGTTGGTCCCGGCGTAGGTGCCGTTTCGGACGTAGGCGTCGTCGGCTGCGACCAGGGTTGTGACCCCTGAGGTGCTGACCAGCTGCGGGCGGTTGCTGGATGCCTGCAAGCTGTTGAAGATCGCGGTCACCGAGCTGGTCGTGTCTCGGTCGAACGCGATGGTGACGTGTGAACGACCCGCTGTGATCGCCGAGCGCACAGCATTGGTCACGTCAAACTCGTACCACTGGTTGGTCGTGCCGCTGATGTTCTGAGTCGAGATCGGCAGCGTGTTCATCGATGGGCGGTTGTTCCATGTCACACCCGACTCACTCCAGGTGATGTCTGAGGACTCGTGCATGCGGACGTTGATCGTTCCGCCGTCGGTGCGTCCGAACAGCCGGACCTTGAACGTATCGGTGGCGTTGGCCCCGGCGACGTTCAGGCGTAGATAGCTGCGGCGATCGAAGCTGGAGTCGGAAACGTTCTTCACCAGCAGCTCGGCGTCGTTCCCGAAGTTCTGGTTCGCAAAGGTGCCGGCCCGCACAAAAGCGTCGTTCTCGACGCGGGGTTCGATCTTGTAGGAGTTAAACAGGGGCACGTTGTAGCCGCTGCCGTCCAGGTCGGCGGTGGTGCGGGTCTGCCACACGCCGTCGCGGCGGGTCTGCATGTAGTTGGGGTATTCGTAGTGTCCCGACTTGGTGATGCTCATACGCCCGCCGTCGTTGACGAACAGCGTGAGGCCCGCGGGGAACGTGCCGTAGTCGTAGATGAATACGCCGAGGACTTCGACGTCGCCGCCGTTGTTCTGGATCAGCACCTGATCGCGTTCGTGCTTCATGCCGAAGACCCACAGGTCGTTGTTCGCACCCAGCGTGACGTTGGCTCCGTTCTCGGACTCGGTGTTGTACTGGCGTGCCCAGATCTTGGTGCTGCCGGCGAAGGTGTTGTGGCTGCTGATGACGTCCTCGAGGAACAGCTTGCCGGTGGAGGCGGCGGTGCTGGAGGTGAGGATGTTCAGGTCGCTGTGACGGATCGAGAGCGTGCCCGGCCCGTTGTGCTGGACCTCGACGTCGAGCCAGAGGTGTTCCATCACAACGGTCTTGTCGGCGGCGGACTCGAATCGGATCTTCTTGCCCGTCACACCGCTCGCCATCCCGATGGACGACTGCATGCCGATGATCTTCTTGACGTTGCCCCGGATGATGACATCGCTGCTGATGCGGTACACGCCGCTGGGCAGGTAAACGACTTCCTTGCCCGAGTCAATCGCTTCCTGGATGCCAGCGGTGGTGCTGCCAACGGTGTAGCTGTTGACGTTGGCCCACTTGGAGAGGTCCGACTGGTAGAACTCGGGCGTCTCCTCAATGCCCAGGCCCAGCGAGAGGGTCGGGCTGGCAAACAGCGACTGCACGCCGTGGGTCACGTACTCGCCGACGGCGGTGGTGCCCGCCCCGCCGTTGACGTCGGTCAGGGTGCCGGCCTCGCTGTCGATGACCTTGTTGTAGCCGGCGCTCTTGAGGTTTCGGATGAAGGCGGCGCCGGAGTTGATGTCCACGCCGATTTGACCCGAGGCCCCGCCGGTGAAGTTGCTGTCCAGGAGGGTGAGTAGTCCGCCGCTGGTTTCGATGGCGGTGACGCTGTTTTGGCTGGTGAGGTCGCGGACGTGCAGGGACTGGCTGGTGGTCTTGATCCCCCGGGTGTTCTGGTTGATGAGTGTGACGTCTTCGAGCGTCATCGAGAAGTCCCACTGGCTGGCCTCGATACCGATGTTGAAGCCGTTGATGGTGACGTCCTTGATGAGGCCCGGGCCCTGTTGGCCGCGTGTCATGCGGATGCCGTTGACGCCGGCACCGTCGCCGGACTTGATGGTGACGTGCTCGATGCCGCCGCGGTTGGAGACCTGGTAATCCACGCCGATGGCGCCGCTGTTGCCCGTGCCCGTGTCAACGGTCAGGTTCATGACCGAGTGCCGGAACGCCTGGTTGCCGCCGCCAGCTGAGCTGGTGGGGTTCTCCGAGCCGGTCATGATGACGGCCTTGGGGGCCGAGGTGCTGTTGAAGCCGGCGGCGTTGTTGTTCAGCTTCAGGATCGTGCCCGTCTCGCTCTGGCCCATCAGGATCATGCCCGAGGCCCAGCCGTTGCTCCACGCGGAGTTGTTCGAGGTGTACTTGCTGAAGATCGTGTTACTGATGTTGTACGTGCCGTTGGGCAGGTACACGAACTTGGGCGTGCTGTACCGCCCGCCGTTGAGCGCGATCATAGATCGCGTTTTGGATGGCGGCGGTGTCGTCCTGCCCGTCGTTGACCACCGCGCCGTAGGTGGATGAGGTCACGTTCAACACGTTGGCGTCCGAAGGCAGGGTCATCACCGCCGACAGCAGCGTACGCGGCTCGAGCGCCTCGAACATCGGCACCGAATCATCCGTCCCTAAGCCATCCACCATCGATCGTTGCGTAGACATGCGAAGCTCCGTTGAGAGGGAGGAACAAGGGCGTTCAGATGAGCGAGAAAGACCCAGACGGGGTCAACAGAAAGCAGTGGCGCAACCCTGAATCACTCGACAAGATCGTTTGCTCGATGCTCCGAGCGCATCGAGTCGAGAAGAAAGAGCGGGCAACTGGATCATCCATGAATCAAGAGAAGCGTTGAGGCAGCGGCTTCACAGGGTCTCAGGGCTGGGCCGAGCCGCCCCGGACCAGCGACGTGGCGCGGACCGTGCCCCAACCGGGGTTTGTCTTGAGCACCTTGCCGGTGTCCGAGCCGCCGGTGACCTCGATCACGACGTCGTAGGGCTTGTCGATGAAGTGCTGCTCGGTGAGGGTCGCGGCGATGGGCGAGCCATCGGTCCGCAGGATCGGTTGTCCGCCGCCGCCGACGTTGTTGTAGACCAGCCCGCCGAGGATCTCGACCGCGCCGTTGTCACGGACGTCGATGATGTTCCCCTTGCCTTCGGTCTTGAGTCCCAGGACCCAGAGCGTCCCGCCGCGGTTGACGATGTGGTCTTTGTGGACCTCGACGTTGAGCTGACGCGCCCAGACCTTGGTCGAGCCCGACAGGTCCATGTGGTGCATGACGACGTTGTTGAGGAACACCTCGCCGCCGCCGGTGTACCGGTGCGTCCCGCACGCCCCGTTGAGCGAGTCGAGGATGACGGTCCGTGCGGTATCGATCGTGTAGAGCGGCGGGTCGTTGTCCTTGCGCCAGGTCCACTCGGTGACGCGTTCGATCTTGACCACGGGGCTGTTACCGTCGGCGATGTGGAACATCGCGTGGCTGCCCTCGGCCTTGATGTTTGTTTTGGCCGCGATGATGTGTCGGACGTCGCCCCGCACGACGACGGTGGTCTTCCAGTTGTACGTGCCTCGGGGCAGGTACACGGTGGTGGCACCCGAGTCGATCGCCCGCTGGACTGAGAGCGCATCATTGCCCTTGTCCTCGGGCTGGCGGAGGCTCAGGGCGTTGACCCACTTGGCAGGGTCTTCGACCTCGACCATGGGCGGGTCCTTGATCTCGAGTCGGAGCGTCTTGCCGGGGGTGTCGCCGACGGTCAGGGCCGGGTGCGAGAGGAACTCGTCGATGCTGCCGATGGGGACGGGCTGGGCGTGTCCCTGTCTGTTGTCGATGGCCAGGCCGTCTCCGCTGGCGTGGCTGTCACGGACGAGCATGTGGCCGTTGTTCTGGATCGCAGCGGGGCCTTCGCCTTCGAGCTGGCTTTCGATCAGGGTGAACAGGCCCGACAGGTTGACGATCGCGGGCACCTTGTTTCGGCTGACGAGTCGGCGGGCCGAGATGGGCTGCCCACCGTTTCGGAAGCCGGCCTCGCCCTGGTCTTCGAGGACAATGTCTTCGAGGGTGACGCTGTTGACGCTGCCGACGGTGGAGATACCGACGTTGAAGCCGCGCACGCGGACGTTGCGTACGAGCAACGGCCCCTGCTCGTCGGTGTACCCCAGGTCCAGGCCGATCGCGCCGTTGCCGTCTCCCGAGACGAAGTCCACCTGATCGATGGTGCCGGTGTTGCTGGACATGAACTGGGCGCCCACGGCTCCGTGGTTGTCCGTGCCGGTGTCGAGCGTGAGGTTGCGGACCTCGTTGCCGAAGCGTTGGGCGGGCGCTTTGCCGGTCCAGATCATCGGCCGTGGCTTCATGCGGTTGGAGAAGCCAAGGGCGCTGTCTTTGAGCTTGATGACGGTACCGGTGCGGCTCTGGCCCTGCAGCGTGGTCATGCGTGCCTCGGCCCGCCGGGGCCAGAGCAGCACATCGCTGATGAGGTACGTGCCGTTGGGCAGGTAGATCAGGCCCGAGGGGTTGGCGTCGAGCGCGGCCTGGATCGCCTGCGTGTCGTCGGTGACGCCGTCGCCCTTGGCGTTGAAGGGCGGCTGGGTGACGTCTGCGTGGCCGAAGTCATCGGGGAATCGCACGTCGAGCGAATCGGTGGGCACCGCCCCCCGATGGGCCGAGGGGTACTCGGGCCGGGGGTAGCGTGCATCGGGCACGACGAAACTGGGCTCGGGCGCGGCTTCCTTGGCGTTGGCGAAGCGCACCTCCGACAGGCCGAACAGCTCACCGGGGTTCCAGTGGTTGCTCTTGATGTCGAATCGGACGTGGCGTGCCTCGACGGCCTGATCGAAGGGGACCGCCTGGGCCGGCGCTTCTTCTGTGCCCGGCGCTTTGTCCAGCCGGATGCCCGCGGCGACCAGCTTCCAGTTCGTGCCATCGTCGGAGACGCTGACATCCATGTCTTTCACCGAGCGCTGGGACCAGTGGCCTTTTTCGTTGTAGTTCCAGACATACAGGCCGCTGAGCGACATGCTCTCGCCCAGGTCGAACCGGACCCAGTTCTCGCGCTGGCCGTAGTCCGTGTTCCACATGCTCCCGCCGGCCGCGTAGGCGTTGGCGGTATGGACGAAGACGCCACTGCCGGGCAACTTCTCGGTCAGCCCCGAGCCGTTGATGATGTTGTTGACCGATCGGCCCTTGCCCTGCGACGAGGCCTGGGCACTCACCGGCGTGATGAACGCCCCCAGCGACGCGGTCGCCTCCAGCGGCGGCGTCAACTCCACCGTGTCCCCCGTCCGCAGCACGCGGAACTCCTGGCCCTTGACCACCACCGTCTCGCCGGGGATGAACGCGTCGGACGCACGGATCGGGCCGGGCTGCCCCATCGCCCCCGTGCTGACCATCGCCGACGCACCACAGACCCACGCACAAACCAGGGATGAACGCATCGAAAAACTCCATGATGAAGGGCAGGAAACGTCCTGCCCGGATGAACGGATATCCAGCACAGTCACATAGGGGTCACGGGACACACAAGCTCAATCGCGCAGGTGCTGTAACCACCGCACGTAGGTCGAATCGTTGTTGTTCACGGTGTGACGCAGGTGTGCGTTGAAGGCCGTCTGGTAGGACACCGTGGTGACGCTGCCGTCCATGAAGCTCACGTTCATGGTGGATTCGGTGCGTTCGATCCCCCCGTGCCGGAACGCGAGGTAGGGGTCGCGGATGATGTAGACAAAAGGGTTCACGAATCGTTGCATCGACAGCGCCTGCGGCCCTCCGTACCAGTTATGGTTGCCGCTGTACCACACGTCGCCCTTTTCGAGATAGAGCGCATCGGCGTCCCGCAGGTCCGCGGTCCGCAGCCACTTCTGTGCCGAGCCGGTGCCCTTGCCGACGATGTCCTCGTGCATCGTGTAGCCGGTCCAGAAGTCACTGTTGGCCTCGGGATTATTGTTGTTGACATCCACGATGCGTTGGCCCCCCTTGCGAGGGCCGGTGAGTCCTTCGGGGCAGGCGAAGGTGACCGAGAAGCGGTCGTTCTGATCAAACAGATAGCGGTTGTACAGCCCGTACCACTTGTGATACGGGCTGGACACACCGGCGACCTGGGGCGGGCGGAGATACAGCAGGTTGTCGACGGTGTAGGCCATCGTCGCGACGTGGATCTGCCGCTGGTTGCTCTTGCAGGCCACGTCACGGGCGGCCTTGCGTGCGGAGCTCATCGCGGGCAGGTGCAGCGAGATCAGCAGCGCGATCAAGCTCAGGACGACCAGTATCTCCACGAGCGTGAAGCCGACCGGTGCTCCGTCCCCTAATCGCCACGCGGTTACACGTTTTGAGGTGGTTGGGTGCATGGGTTCACCAGGTGGCATTTTTCAGGCCCAGTTGTGACCGTTGCCAGTAGTTGTTGCCCTGATCGATGCGGGGCGAAAAGCCGTTCCACTGGAGCCAGTTGACCGAGGGATTGGTCGGGCCTTCGCCCATGAAGACCTCGCCGTTGTAGGAGTGTGGGCCGACGTGGCCATCCGCGTAGCCGGTGTTGGTGGTCGTCAGGCCGTGGTGCGGGATCGTCCAGCCGGGCCGAGCGTTGCCCCACCAGCCGCGCGGGCTGAACTCCCAGAACCAGTAGAAGTTGAACGACCCGTCGTAGGCCTCGGCCGTGAGGAACACCTTGGACAACTCGGTCAGCTCGTCCAGCCGACTCATCCGCTGCTGCCCCGGAGTCACCCGTGAGTAGCCCATGATGTCCAGCGGCACGATGTAGTCCAGCGAGAACGGCCGGCGTTTCCGCGACGGGCAGTGGAACAGCTCGAAGTCCACCCGCTCAAACGCGCCGACGGCAGCAGGCGCCCCCTCGGGGATGTACCCGCCGTCGATCAGGAAGTTCGCCCAGATTTTCTCGAACGGCCCGGCATGGAAGAACGTCGTCGTCGCCGTCAGTCAGTCTTTGTGGTCCGTGGCGTACGCGGTCATGGCCAGCACCATCTGCTTCTGGTTCGACATGCACTTGACCGAGCGTCCCGCCTCCCGTGCCGCACCCAGCGCCGGGAGCAACAGACCCACCAGCAACGCGATAATGCTGATGACGACCAATAACTCGATGAGCGTGAATCCGAGATGTTTCATGATGGACAACTCCTTGATGGGGAGAACCACGGAAATGCATCGCACGAACCCGACCGATCCCCGTCAAGGGATCGGTTGGAGGGAGATTCAGGTTCAGGCCGAGCGACGCTGGCGGAGCATGCAAAGACCCGCGAGGCCCGCCAGCACGGCCGAGGCCGGCTCGGGGATGGTGATGCCCACGTCGGCGAGCGTGTCGCCGATGAAGATATTGTCCAAGGTGCCTGATGGCGTCTCGGCGTTGCGGATGATCCGCAGGCCGTTGAAGGTGAAGTCGATCGATCGCGTGGTGGACTGGCTCAGGGCCGCGTCGAACGCAGTGGTGCTGTTGACGACGTAGCCGGTGATGGTGTCGTTGCCTGCGGCGAAGTCGATCTTGAGCAGGAAGGTGCGCTCGGTGCTGTAATCCACGCTGGTGATGTCGATGCTGCCCTGACCATTGGCGAACAATCGCGCAGCGGTGGTGCGGGTGCCGAAGAAAATCTGCTCGGTGCCGGCGGTCGAAGTGGACGAATCGGTGCCACCATAGAGGGAAACGCCTACCACGCGTATTCCTGATGTGGCCGGAGCGATCTGAGCATCGAAGCGCACGTACACGGTGCCGGCCGAGGCGCCCTGCGACGCCGCCAACTGACGGAAGTTGCGGGATTCGGTGCCGCTGCCGCTGCCCAGGGCCTTGCCCGCTGCGTTGACCTCGAAGTTCGAGCTCCCGGCATTG
>DAIOEG010000035.1:0-8165 GCA_036746415.1 Phycisphaera sp.
CGATGCGGTGGATGTAGATCTCCGGGTCGTCGGGCAGGTCGTAGTTGATGACGTGCGTGATGTGGTCCACGTCGAGGCCGCGCGCGGCCAGGTCGCTTGCGATGAGCACGTCGACCTTCTCGCCGCGGAGCTCTTTCATGACGCTGTTGCGTTTGCTCTGGCGCATGTCGCCGTGGATCTCGCGGACGTTCAGGCCCTTTTGCTGGAGGTACTCGGCGACCTTGCGGACGGTCATCTTGGTCTTGCAGAACACGACGGTCGTCTCGGGCTTCTCGGTGATGAGCAGCTTGAGCAGGAGCGTGCGTTTGTCCCAGGGGGCGACGTTGAGGTACCACTGCTCGACCTGCGCGACGGTGAGCGACCCGCCGACGGTGACGATCTTCTCGGCGTCGGGCTTCATGTATCGCCGGGCGAGTTGCTCGATCTCGTCGTTGAGCGTCGCGGAGACGAAGATGGTCTGGCGAGAGGGGGGCAGGGCCTTGAGGACCTTGCGGATGTCGTCCCGGAAGCCGATATCGAACATGCGGTCCACCTCGTCGAGCGCGACGAAGCGGACGTGCTTGAACTCGAGCTGGTGTCGGCCGTAGAGGTCGAGCACGCGGCCGGGCGTGCCGACGACGATGTGCCCGCCGTCTTCGAGGGACTTGCGCTGGTCGCGTGAGGACTCGCCGCCGATGACGACGGTGGTACGGATACCGGTGTGTCGGCCCAGGTCGTCGAGTTCTGCGGCGATCTGCGCGGCGAGCTCGCGTGTGGGGGCGAGGATGAGGCCCATGGGCTTGCCGAGGGAGCCAGACGCTTCGTGCGAAGCGCCCTCAGCGTCGGCGTGTTTGGTTGCTTGTTGTGACTTCTCGACCGCGTCGTGCAGCATGGGCAGGCCGAAGGCGGCGGTCTTGCCCGTGCCGGTCTTTGCCTGGCCGATGACGTCTTTACCCGCGAGGATGGCGGGGATGAGCCGGCCCTGGATGGCGGTGGGCTTCTCGAAGCCGTGGTCGAGGAGGCCTTTAAGCACGACGGGATTCAGGCCCAGGTCTTTGAACCCCAGGGTGGGGTCGAAGAGGTCTTCGTAGCGTGTGCCGCGCGGCGGGGCGGTGGCCTCTGCGGCCGTGTCGATCGGCGTGGGCGTGGGGACGGCGGGTTCGTTTGGGAAGGTGGTTTGATCTGTCACGGGGCTTCGATAGGGGTGGCCGGCGATGCCGGCGGTGGCGGGGTACGCTCCCGGCTGCGCGGGGAACGGTTTCTCGTTGTGGCTGATATGGATTCTAGCGGGTCGCGCGTGATCTCACCGGGCCGGCGCTGCGCCTTTCGCTTAACGTATCAACGGAAGCATCCGACATGCGTCACACGCGAGCCCCGAAGCCCACGTTCCCCCCCGCGCAACCCGTGGCCATCACCCTGCCCCCCGCACAACCCGCCAAGCAAGACCCGCAGCGCGACCCGCCCAGTTGGCTCGAGATCGACTTGCCCGCGCTCGCGCGCAACGTCAAGGCATACCTCGACGTCACTCGCCAACAACCCCAAACCCCCTCACACGCCGCCGGCCCGGTCGTCTGCGGCGTGGTCAAGAAAAACGCCTACGGCCTGGGCGCGCCCACCATCGCACGCAAGATGGTCACCGCCGGCTGCGGCATGCTCGCCGTCTACAGCACGCAGGAAGCCGAAGAACTCGTCGACGCCGGCCTCACGGTCCCGCTCCTGGTCCTCTCGCCCGTCCGATCCATCCAACGCACCGACCCGCTCTACCGCGCCCTCGCCGCGGGACGGCTCCACCTCACCATCAACGACACGCAACAGCTCATGCAGCTCAGCGAGTCCGCTCGGCTGCTGGGCCTGCAGATCCCTGTGCACCTCCACCTCGACACGGGCATGAGCCGGGGCGGCATCAGCACGCAAGATCTCACCGACATCGTCCGTGACACCAAGCCACGCGCAGGCGTCCAGTGGGTCGGCCTCATGACCCATTTCGCCACCGCAGACGACCGCCCCGACTACACGCAACAACAACTCGACACCTTCGACCACGCGCTCAAGCAACACCAGGACACGCTCCCGCGCGGCTTGCTGCTGCACGTGTCGAACTCGTACGCCGCGCTGCGCGCGCCGCGGTACCACCGACAACTCATCCGCCCGGGCCTGGGCCTCTACGGCTATGCGCACCACGCGCTGCGCGGCGGCGAGATCATCGCGGACGCCCCGGCTCTGGAGCCCATCGTCCGCTGGTGCTCACGCATCACGCAGGCACATCGATATCCCAAAGACAGCCCCGTCGGTTACGGCTGCACGTGGACCACGCCGCGCGCGTCGCTCCTGGGCATCGTGCCCGTGGGCTACGGCGACGGCTACCCGCTCGCGCTGTCGAACAAGTCGCACGTGCGCGTGATGCTCGGCGACGCTGGCTACGACTGCCCGATGCGTGGCCGGGTCAACATGGACCAGCTCGTCATCGACCTCACCGACGCCGTCGCCACCGCGCAGCTGCCCGATCATGCGGCGCTTCACGCGCACGTCGAGGTGTACAGCAGCGATGAAGCCGCGCCGCACGCCTTGCACAAGCTCGCGCAGCTCGCCGACACGCACTGCTACGAGCTGCTCTGTCGTTTGAACCCGCGCCTGCCGAGGCGTTATCTGTAAGTGTCGCGTCATCAGGCGATGCGTTTCAGGAACGCATCGAGCGCATCATCAAACACCGGCCAGCGCTTGCGCATGATTGTCATGTGTGTCGCGCGATCGACGGTGACGCACGTCACGTCGCCGGCGATGCCCGCGTCCAGCAGTGTCTGCGTGTGGTGGCACGGCGGGAGCACCGGGTCTCGGCCCGCGGCGACCAGCAGCACCGGGCACGCGATGCGCGCGATCGCCGACACCGCCGACGCTTGCTCGACCTCGAAGCCCGCCTCGGCCGTCGCCACGTTGAACCCCCGCAGCAGCCACTCATCGTCGAGCCACGGCGCGTAACGATCGCGGAACGTGCGGATCGCCGCGCGGAAGTCTCCAAACGGCGCGACCGCAACAACACCCGCGACCCGCTCGTCCACCGACGCGTGCTGCAGCACGCTGCCCCCGCCCAGCGAGAAGCCGATGGTGACGACGCGCTCGTCGATGTACTGGCGTTGGATCGCGGTGTCGAGGATGCGACGCAGGTCGTCGCGTTCCTGCACGCCGAAGGTCACGTGCATGCCGCCCGACCGCCCGTGCGAGCGGTGGTCGTAGAGGATGACGTCGTGGCCCATCGCGTTCAGCCGGTCTGCAAAGCGGAAGTGGCGTTCCTTGACTTCGAGGATGCCGTGCGAGAAGACGATGGGCAGCATCGACCGATCGCCCAGCCGCGTGGACCTCGGCGAGTACCACGCGTCAAGCCGTTCGCCGCTCGCGAGCTCGACCTTCATCCGCCGACCGCCGCGCCGGCGGGACTGCTCGCGGTGCCAGTGCCCGATCGCCCCACGCAGCGGGTAGTTCCCCGCCCGCAACACGATCCGCCCGATCGCCGCCGACAACTTCGAAGCATCAACCGGCGGGATGGAGCCATTTCTTTCCACGCTGCGATTGTAAGCGTTGAGCCATCCCTGCTCCCAAGCCGACGCCGAGCGAGTCCGCGAGCGAAGCGTCTGGTGCTTCCGGCGCCCCCATGCCACCTCTCACTTCTCCGCTCCACCATCCATCCGCCCACGCTTGATCTGGCCGCGGTGCTTCTTCGTGTCCAGCCGGCGTTGCACGGCCCCCTTGCTCGGCTTGGTCGCACGGCGTTTGCGCGGCCGAACCATCGCACGCAGCACCAGCGCATACAACTGCTCGACACACGCCTCGCGGTTGCGCAGTTGACTACGGCTCTCCGAGCACGACAGCTGCAGCACACCGTCGCCCAGGTACATCTTCGCCTGTTCGAGCAGGCGCCCCATCGCGTCCACCGGAAGCGCCGCCTCCAACGCCGACAGCTCGACCACCAGCGTCGCCTTCGTGCTGACCTTGTTCACGTTCTGCCCGCCCGGGCCACTCGAACGCGAGAACACCCAACGCCAACTCGACGCCGGCACACTCAACCCGTGCGGCAACCCGATCGGCTGGTCACTGGACAACACCATGCACGCATCATCCCCCAACGCTCCCCACTCCGCCACCACACCCTCCCCATGAAGCCCACGCTGCGCTGTCCGAAAGCTGCGTGTGGTCCCCACGATCCACCACCTATGATGAACCGCTCCACACGTCTGCCTAGGAACTCCCGATGATGCGTTACGCACTTGCCGTCGGTTCCGTCTGGTCTGTCCTGCTTTGCACGTTTGCCGCTGTGGACGTTGCCGACGCACAGGCCGTGCGCACGCAGTGGTATGCGTTGACGCAGCGCACGACGCAGGACAGTTTTCGCCTCATCAGCCCCGACAACGATGTGGTTGCGTTCCCCATCAACATCAACAACTACTGGGGTCTGATGAACGCCTCGGGCGACCTGATCGCCCCGCCGTGGTTCGACTGGACGGATTACGCGTACGAGTCGTCCATTGCGCGGGCGATCGTGGACGGTCGTACGGGCTACATCAACCTCGCGGGCAAGTGGGTCATCCCGCCGGACTTCGTGTGGGCCGACCGCTTTGCCGACGGCTTCGCGGTGTTTCAGGACGCGGGCAGCAGGAAGTACGGCTTCATCGACAGGCGCGGCGAAGCCGTTCACCCGCCGACGCTGGACGGCGTGCTGCGTTTTGAAGACGGCCTCGCCGCCGCGTCGGTCGGCGGCAAGGTTGGCTACCTCGACAAGCGGATGCGGTGGTTCGTCGAGCCGACGTTTGTCGTTGGGCGATCGTTCCGTGACGGGGTCGCGATGGTGCGGCACGTGGGTGAAGTCGATGCGCAGCCGGGCCCGTGGGCGTCGATCGACAAGCGTGGCAAGGTGACGTGGGAAGACACGGCGGGTGTGATCTCCGAGCTGGGAAGCTTCGGCGATGGGTACGTGCGTTTCCGCACGCAGGGCGACGCCGGCCGGTGGGGCTACCTCGACAAGCGGATGAAGCGGGTGATCGAGCCGACGTTTGTGGATGCGCGTGATTTCCACGAGGGCCTCGCGTCTGCGGCGGTGGTGGACCCGGCGACGGGCGTCGTGCGTTGGGGCCTGATCAGCAAGAACGGCAAGTGGGCCGTCGAGCCCACGTTCGATGAGGCCGACGACTTTGTGGGCAGTCAGATCCTCGTGAAGCGCGACGGCCTGTATGGCTTCGTGGACCGCGTCGCCAGCCGAGGCATCGAGCCGGCGTTTGAGTTTGCCGAGCCGTTCTTTGAGGGCTTCGCGCGTGTCGCCGCCGAGGACGGCTTCACGTACATCGGCCGGACCGGCAGAAACGCCATCGCGCCCAAGATCCACCCCGCAGGCATCGACATCCAGACGCTCAGCGCGCGGGTGTTTCGGCAGGACCCGCACCTCCTGCACCGGCCGGAGTACTACCGCGTCCCCGACTTTCGCCCGCAGCCGTCGATCCCGTATGAGCCCGAGCACTTTTACGACGACCGCTTGCCGAGGCGTTGAAGCGAGCGTGGCGTGGCGGGGGCCGGGGGCCGGGCCGCGTTGCGTTGGTGGCGATCTGCGGTGATGATGCGTTTTTCACCTCTTGCATGCTGGAGCCAGTGATGAAGATCGCAGTCGCAGCCGACCACGGCGGGTACCCACTCAAGGAGCGCGTCAAAGAGATCATTACCGAGATGGGCTTTGAAGCGATCGACCTGGGCGCACACACGATGGACCCCAAGGACGACTACCCGGACTTCGCCCGCTACGTCGGCCAAGCGATCCAGCACGGCCAGGTCAACCGGGGCATCCTGCTCTGCGGCTCGGGCGTGGGTGCATGCATCGCCGCCAACAAGCTCAAAGGCGTCCGCGCCTCGGTGTGTCACGACGTGTACTCGGCTCATCAAGGCGTCGAGCACGACGCGATGAACGTGCTGTGCCTGGGCTCACGCATCATCGGCCCGCAGCTGGCCGAGGACCTTGTGCGGGCGTTCATCAGCGCGAGCTTCAGCGGCGAAGAGCGCCACAGCCGACGCCTCGACAAGGTCAAGGCGATGGAAAAGATGCAGTAAGCATCGGAGTCGGTCAGCACGGATGCGGGTGAACACAGATGCTGCGCATCTCGGTTCAGCGCTGCACGAGTCGTGCGTTGTGTTGCACGAGCCGGGGGTAGCCGAGGCGTTCGGTGGTGAGTCGGTTGAGCTGGGTGATGAGTTGTTGGACTTTGGCGTCGTCGCGTTTGGCGGTGAAGCTGCCTTCGAGCTGGGCCTGGCCGAGGAGGTCGCGGAAGGCATCCGAGCCGGCGTCGAGTCGTACGTTGGCGTCCCAGAGGGCGGCGGAGACGGTGGACCCGCCGGGCGTGTCGCTGAGGTAGAGGAAGCCCGCGCCGGCGTAGACGCCGACCTGGCCGCGGTCGGCGTCTTTCTCATGCGCGAAGACCAGGTATTGCACCGAGCAGTTGGTGGCGGTGGCATCGATGGGCGTGAGGCCCGCACGGGGACGCCAGAAGAGCCGGACGACGGCGGCCTGCGTGGGCCGGTCTTCCGGGCCTTCGAGGAGGACGAACGTGGCGGCGTTGGCGTCGGTGTATCGGTAGTACGCGGTGGTGAAGTCGCCGGTGAGCGCGAGCGGCGGGCCCTGCGGGTCGGCCTGGCCACGGATGGTCAAAGCCGACGGCGGGGTCAGCCCCAGCGAGGCGCAGCCGGTGAGGGAAGCGGTGAGGCCGAGGAAAATCAGCAGGATGGAACCGCAGAGGCGCGGAGGACGCGGAGAAGACAGTTGAGCTTGATGCAATCGTTGAACTTTCATGATTTCGTCCGTTCACGGTCTTTCAAAGCCATCGCACAAAAGCCAAGACTGGCCCATCCGGTGATTCAAACACAACGTGCTGATGTTCTTCTTCGCGTCCTCCGCGCCTCCGCGATTCAACGCTCTGCGGTCACGCCCGGGCGGCTTCGCGGACGACGATTTGTTCGAACGCGGAGGAGGATTTCGCGTCGGCCTGTGCATCGTGCTGGGGCGTCTTGATGCCCAGGTCGGCGAGGGTCTCGCGTTCGACGATGCCGCGGAGTTGTTCGCGCGGGATGCCGGGGAGCGGTGTGCCTTTGGTGAGCGTGTTGACGCGGTAGAGGGTGACGATGGCTTCTTCGGGCGCGGTGTGTGGGAAGCCCGAGGCGAAGAAGACCTGCTGCATGACTTCTGCCTGAAAGGCGGAGACCAGCGCGTTGTAGAGCGGCCAGGGCCGGGTGACCAGGCCCGAGATATCGGTGTAGACGCAGGGGTGCTTGGCGAGCAGCGCAATGGTCTGCTGGGGCCAGGGGTCGCCGAAGCCGCCGACGACGAGCTTCAAACGGGGGAACGAACGCGCCACTTCGTCCAAGAGGAACGGCTGGCCGAACTCCATGCGGGCCTGTCGTGCGAGGTGTGCGCCGGCCTCGATGTAGACGGGCAGGCCGCGCGCTTCGCAGGCCTCGTACAGCTGCATGGCCCCGGTCGAGCAAGGGTGAAAGCCCGCGGCGGCCGGCGAGATGGTGACGCCGACGAGGCCCAGGGCGACGGCCTGCGCGAGCTTGGTCACCGGGTTGCCCGCGCTTGGGTCGATGCCGGCAAAACCCAGGAGCGTGTCGGGGCTGCGGGCGACGGTGTCGGCGACCTGCTTCATCGAGACGTGGGCGCTCAGAAGCTCGCTCTCGAGGCCGTGGACGAAGGCGAAGCTGACCGGCGACATCGCCGACTCGTGCGTGTCAAACGCGGCGGCCATCGGCTCCCACGGCCCGCCCCGGCGACGACGGGCCTGCTCGGCCACCGCGTCCCCCAACGACTCGACCGAATCCCAAACACGCGTGTGAAGATCGACAATCATCCGGAAAGCATGGTATCGGGCAAAGCGAGGGCGTACCAGTTGGTCATCTGTGATCAGCGCGCATCACCGTGACCTGTCGCGCTGCCTTGCAAATCCGCACGCCATATCATGCAGCCCTGCAACAACAGGCATTGAACCCGCCGGGGTTGTCGTAAACTGAATGCTTGCAGTGGTCGGTGAGTGCCGACCGCTCATGGAGATCAGAAGAGATGAATGCATTCGAGATTGCGGTGGCGGCTTCGATCGGGGTCGGGTTGGCGGCGGCCTCGGGGCTGCGCGTGTTCCTGCCGATGTTCATCACGTCGCTGGCCC
>DAIOEG010000035.1:8175-12413 GCA_036746415.1 Phycisphaera sp.
CCCTGCGCTCGGGGTCGGGCTGGGTGACGATTCCGGCGTCGGGGTCGCTCGATTGGCTGACCTCGGATGCGGCCCTCATCGTCCTGGGCGTGGCCACCGTCATCGAGATCGGCGGGTACTACATCCCGTGGGTGGACAACCTGCTCGACACGATCGCGACGCCCTCGGCAGGCATCGCGGGCTCGGCCATGATGATCGGGCTGCTCGGCGATGCGCCGGATGTCATCCAGTGGGGCCTGGGCATCATCGGCGGCGGGGGCACGGCCCTGGGCGTGCAGGCGCTCACCGTTGTCACGCGCGGCGCATCCACCATTGCAACCGCGGGGCTGGGAAACCCGGTGGTGTCCACCGTGGAGAACGCGGGGGCGTCGGTGCTGGCGATCGGCGCGGCGCTCGTGGGGCCGTTGGTCCTGGTGGGCGTGGTGCTGGGCGTGTTCGTGCTGCTGCGGAAGCTCGCTTCGCTGCGAGCGACGACGGCCGAGTCGCCGGCATCACTCGTCGATGGGCGGGTGACGCCCGAGGGGTTGCCGGTGATGAAGCACCGCAAAGCGGGCCGATCGCCCATGATGCGCAGCAAGCGCGCGTTCACCACACGCTGACGCGCACCGAGCACACTGCCTCAACCAACTCTTCTTAACCGGAGGTTGACGGCCTCCGGGGAAACAGACGTGACACCTCCACCGCACCGCACCCGACGCTGTCAGCGTCCGGCTGTGTGGAGTGACTCCCACGCGCGCATCAATACGCAAGCCCGAGACGCTTGCGCATCGCGTGCAGCAGCTTCGCTTGGCCGATGCTGTGGTCGCGGGGCATGAACGACTCGGCAGCGTCGTACACGACGGCGGCAAACGCATCCGCCTGCACCGCGTACAGCTCGCAAGGCGCATCGACCTCGACCGTCAGCGGGCCGGGCGCTGGCGGGTTGATGCCGGCGTGGTCCATCTTGGGCGGGCGCTGGCCTTTGAGCGTGAAGCTCGCGGCCTTGGCGGGCGGTTTCCACGGCACGGGGACCTCGATCCAGCCGGCCTCGCCGCTGAGCATCGCCGAGTTGTCCGACTGCACACGCATGCCGAAGCGGAACGTCATCGACAGCCCGTTGCCGTAGTGCACAACGCCCGAGCCGGCCTCGTCCACGCCGGTCTCGTGTACACGCCCGACGACCTCAAAACCCACCGGCTCGGTGCCCGCAAACAACCGTCCGAAGCTCAGGCAATAACAACCGATGTCCATGAGCGCCCCACCGCCGAGGCGCGGGTCGAAGCGCACGTTGCCGTCGATCTTGTTCGTCGCGTAACAGAAGCTCGTGTCGATCTGACGCAGCGTGCCGATCTCACCCTCGCGCACGGCCTCGACCAGCCGATGCGTCACCGGCTGGCAACGCCACATGAACGCCTCCACCAGCACACGCTTCGCGTCCTGGGCCGCCGCGAACATCGCCTCGGCCTCGTGGCCCGTCATCGCCAACGGCTTCTCGCACAAGACGTGCTTGCCCGCCGACAACGCCTTGATCGTCCACTCCGCGTGCATCGTGTTCGGAAGCGACACGTACACCGCGTCCACCGTGTCATCGGCGAGCAACGCGTCATAACTGCCGTGCGCTTGCGCGATGCTCCACGCTTGCGCAAACGCATCGGCCGACGCCTGCGTCCGCGAGCCAACGGCAGTGACGACGCTGCGCCGCGCCGACTTCAAGTCACGTGTGAACTGGCCGGCGATGTTGCCCGTGCCCATGACGCCCCATCGCAGTCGTTGATCGCTCATGGTGACATCCTACGACGCCTGACGTTTTACCCGCAACGGGTTACGCTGTCGCTATGCATCCACACACGCGACCCATGCCGTTCATGTCACTGCTCTTCATCGCCGCGCTCGCTTGCTACTTCACGCCATTGGCAACAGCGCAAGCTGATGCGCCGCTGATCCCGCTCAAGCTCGACGTGCAGACCGTCGCCGAGGGCTTCACGTTTACCGAGGGGCCTGCGCTCGCGCCGGACGGCTCGATCTACTTCAGTGATATCCCCAAGAACAGCGTGCATCGCTACGACCCAGCCACCGGTGAAACCACACGCTTCACCGATGATTCGCGCGGGACCAACGGCATGACGTTCGTCGGGCGGTTCCTCGTTGCCTGCGAAGACCGCGAGGGGCGACGCGTTTCCATCCGGCCCATCGATGAAGCCCACACCACCTTCGACCCATCGCAGGTCATCGCGGCCGACTACGAGGGCAAACGGTTCAACGGCCCCAACGATGTCGTCGCGATCACCGCTGGCGTCATCTACTTCACCGACCCCGCGTATCGCCGTGAAGACCTCGACCTGTTCGTCGAGGGCGTCTACGCCGTCCTCCCCGCCAACGACAACAACTCGCCACAGGTCGTCCAACTCATCAGCACCCTCGATCGGCCCAACGGCATCGGCGTGTCGCCCGACGAGAAGACGCTCTACATCAACGACAACCGCGCCCAGAAGGTCTACGCCTACACGCTCGCTGCGCCCGACCGCGCGACCGATGAACGCGTGCTGATCGACCTGGCCGACCTGGGCGGGCCTGATGGCTTGACCGTCGATGCACACGGCCGGCTCTACATCGCGATTTTCGGCAAGGGCGTCCTCGTCGCCACCGCCACGGGAGAACGGCTGGGCTTCATCGAGATCGGGCCCAACACGACCAACTGCGCATTCGGGGCCGACGGTAAGACGCTCTACATCACCGCCGATGGCGGGCTCAAGAGCGTGGTGCTCAACACCGACAGCGCGACGGGCCGAGGCCCGGCAAAGTGAGTCAAGAGAACCCGACCACCGTTGCGCCTGCCGTGCGTCACGCGTCGCGCGTGCTGCTCGTCGATGCGCTGGACCGCGTGTTGCTCTTCGAGTGCATGGCCGGCGACGGCGGCGAGACGTTCTGGATCACGCCCGGCGGGGGCCTGGAGCCCGGCGAGACGCACGAAGACGCCGCACGCCGCGAGCTGCGCGAAGAGGTCGGGCTGAGCGATGTCGAACTCGGGCCGTGGGTGTGGGACCGCGTACACACGTTCCACTGGCTCGGCCGGGACGTCACGCAGCACGAACGGTTCTACCTCTGCCGAGTCGAGCGTTTTGATGTGCGCACACACGAGCAAACCGCAGAAGAGCAAGCGTTTCTGATCGGCCACCGCGCGTGGTCGGTAGACGAGATCGCTTCGGCCAGCGGGACACGGTTCTCACCGCGCGAGCTGGCGAAGTGGTTGCGTCTGCTGTTGCAAGATGGACCGCCGGCGCAGCCGTGGGTGATCGGCGCGTGAAATGCGTTACGCTTGCGTCTGCGGTGTTTGAAGCAAATTGATTTGAACCGCGGAGGCGCGGAAGACGCTGAGCAGGCAAGACAGGAACTAGATGTGCTGCTGGCAAGGGCATCCGTTCAATCATTGATTCTTTGTAAAAAGTGTTCTTAGGTTTGATCCCCTTGGCGGCCCTTGGCTCCCTTGGCGTCTTGGCGATTCAATCCGTTTTTAACCACAGGGGATTGACATGGCTCGACGCAACCGATCGGAGTCCGCCTTGCGTGAGGTGGTGTTTTACAGCTACCCCAAGCTGATCTACGCTTGGCCGGTGTTGTTGGCGGGGTTTGCGTTCTACTTCATCCCATCGGGCGGGATGACGGATGCGGTGCTGGGCTGGGTGTATCTGTTCTTGATGCTGTCGGTGCTGATGACGCTGGCGATCGACCTGGAGCGAAACTACGCGTTTGTGTGGACGTTGATCGTGCTGCTCATGGTGACGGTGGGGGGGTTGATCTCGACGTGGTTTGCGATCCCGGTGTTTGCGGCGTTGTTCACGTTTTTGTGGGCGCTTGGGACGACGTATGACCGTGGGTTCGGGTTGGCGTTGTCGCTCATGTTGGTGGGGCCGTATGCGGTGATGTTGTTTTGGGTGCGGATGAATCACCGTTGGCGGATCACGCACAACGAGTTCGAGCACTACACGTGGGGCCGGGCGGATGACTCGTTGGCGCGTGGGTCCAAGCGGGTGCGGAGCACGTACCCGGACCTGCTGGAGTTTCTGATCGGGCTGGGGGCCGGGACGCTGATCGTGTACTCGGCGACGGGCCGGACGGAGCTTCGGCGGATCCCCAACGTACTGTTCCTGCCGCGCGTCCGGCGGAAGATCAACGTGCTCTTGGAGAGCCAGCAGGTCACGAGCATCTCGGCCGACGACGTGCTGGCCGACGAAGAGGGCGGCACCGAGCCCGAGCCCCTG
>DAIOEG010000036.1:0-5555 GCA_036746415.1 Phycisphaera sp.
GGACCAGCTGTGTGATCTGCTGGAGCTGGACATCGACTTCACGCAAGATGAAGAAGCGTCGTGAACAGCGGGCAGATGTGCGGGGCGTATTGCGTGGGCTTGGTTACGGTGTGGCGATGCCTGCTTCGGTGAGGTGGTAGCGCAGGCCGTCGGCGAGGGCTTGCCAGGAGGCGTCGATGATGTTTTCGTTGACGCCGACGGTTCGGAAGCGTCGCGTGGTGCCGTGGCGTGACTCGAACTCGATGACGACGCGGACCTTGGCGGCGGACTCTGCGGTGGGGTTGACGACGCGGACGGTGTAGTCGACCAGGTGCAGGTCGCGGATGATCGGGTAGTGGTCCTTGAGTGACTTGCGTAGCGCGCCGTCGAGGGCGTTGACGGGGCCGTCGCCCTCGGCCACACGGTGCTCGGGGGTCTTGTCGCCGACGCGGAGCTTGACGATGGCCTCGGTGCTGGTGGGCTGGTCGGGGGTTTTGAGGATGACGCAGCGGTAGTGGTCGAGGGCCCAGTAGCGGGTGTTGGTGCCGGTGGCTTCGTAGGCGAGCAGCTCGAGGGACGCGAGGGCCTGGTCGAACTGGTAGCCGGCGTGTTCGAGGTCCTGGACTTTTTCGAGCAGTTGTCGCTGCGCGGCGCGGTTGTTTTCGAGGTGGAACTTGTGGCCGATGGTTGCGGCGATGTTGGAAGCGCCGGCGAGCTCGCTGACGACGACGATGCGCTGGTTGCCCACGGCGTCGGGCGGGGTGTGTTCGTAGGAGTGTGCGATGCGGTTGACGGCGTGGACGTGCATGCCGCCCTTGTGGGCGAAGGCGTTTTGGCCGACGTACGGCTGGCCGTGCTGGGGCCGGAGCTGCGCGATCTCGTCGATGTCACGGCTGAGTCGTGTGAGTTTGGGCAGCGCGCCGGGCGCGAGGCAATCGTGGCCGAGCTTGAGTTGGAGGTTGGCGACGACGGTGATGAGGTCCACGTTGCCGCAGCGCTCGCCGATGCCGTTGATCGTGCCCTGGACCTGCACCGCGCCGGCCTGGAGCGCGGCGAGTGAGTTGGCGACGGCGAGGCCCGCGTCGTTGTGCGTGTGGATGCCCAGCGCGACGGTGGACGTTTGGGAAAGCTGCAGGCCGAGGTGCTGTTGCACGTCGGTCACTGCGCGGGTGATGAAGTCGGGCATGGTGCCGCCGTTGGTGTCGCAGAGCACCAGTCGTGTCGCGCCGCCCTCGACGGCGGCGCGCAGCGTCGAGAGCGCATACGCCGGGTTGGCCCGGTAGCCGTCGAAGAAGTGCTCTGCGTCGTAGAACACCTGCTCGACGTGGGGCTGCTGCGTGCAGTAGGCGATGGACTCGCGGATCATCGCGAGGTTCTCATCCCGGCCGACGCGGAGCACCTCATCGACGTGCAGGTCCCAGGTCTTGCCCACGATGGTGATGACCGGGGCGAGCGACGCGACCAGGGCACGCATGCCTTCGTCCTCGGCCGGCGTGATCGCTTTGCGTCGCGTCATGCCGAAGGCAACGACCTTGGCGTGCTTGAGCGGGAGTGTGCGGGCCTGCTCGAAGTACGCGGCGTCCTTGGGGTTGCTGAGCGGGTAGCCGCCTTCGATGTAGTCAAAGCCCAGGTCGTCGAGCAGCGTCGTGATGCGGAGCTTGTCGACGAGGGTGAGCGCGACGCCGACGCCCTGCGTGCCGTCGCGGAGCGTGGTGTCGTAGACCTCGATGCGTCGAGCGGGTAGGGGGGTTGCGGGTGAGCTGTTCATGGTCGTGAGCCGGTGCGGGGTGTGACAAAAAAACCCTGCGTGTTGCAGGGCTGCGGGAGACTTTGGGGTTGCAAAGATCGCCTGCCCTACTGCTGCGTGGGGGGAATGATGCGGGCGATCGAAATCAGCGGGTAAGCCATTGCGATACGGAGAGTATCGATTGGTGCTGCGCGGGTCAATCCCGGGCTGGCAACGCGGCGCGGTGGCCGGTCGCGCAGGGCGCTTGTGGCTATCATCTTTGACTCGATGAACGGATCATCCAACACACCACACACATACATAAGGCCCACGTTTCGCCGCTGGCTTTACGTGCTTTCGGCCATGCTTGTGCTGGGCACGTTCATCCTCGTGGCCATCGGCGGGACGGTCACCAGTTACGACGTGGGCATGGCCGTGCCCGAGGGCTTCAACACGTTCGGCTACTGGTCGCTCACCGCGCCACTCGAGGTGTGGTGGCACGACTTCGGAACGCGGCTCGAACACGGGCACCGGCTCAAGGGGTACGTCGTCGGCTGGTTGACCATCGGCGTGCTTGTGGGCGTGCTCCTCACGCAGCGAGGACGGGGGCGGGTCCAATGGCTCGCATGGGTCTTACTTGTGTATGTCATCGCGCAGGGCGTGTTGGGCATCCTCCGTGTCGATGAGGTGTCGCTCGTGCTCGCCGCGATGCACGGCGTGACGGGGCAGGGGTTCCTTGCGCTCACCGTGCTCATGACGGTCATGCTCGGTCGGCGGTGGATCGAGCGCGAGGCGGAGTGGAAGGTTGACTTGGAGAAGGACCAGACGCTTCGCTCCGCGGACTACGCCCAGCGTAGGCGTGGTGGGGGTGTAAGTGGAATGGGGCGGGTGCCGGTGTCGACTTTGGTGTTGCTCGTGCTGTTGTTTGTGCAGCTGTCGCTGGGTGCGGCGGTACGTCACTCTTACTCGGCGGTGTCGATCCCCGACTGGCCGTTGCACTATGGGAGCGTGCTACCCCCGATGACGCAGGAAGCGGTGGATACAGCTGTGGCTGGCGCGTCGGCCCGATATGCAGATAAGCCCGCGTTCGACCCAGACCGCGACGGGACGTATGCCGCGTGGCAGGTGCATCTGCACTTCACGCACAGGCTCGGGGCGTACACGATCTTTGCCTACTGCGTGTGGTTCCTCGGGCGCTGCGAACGCCGATACAAGGGCGACCGCTCCGTGCTCGTGCCGGTGCGCATCTTCGGCACGCTGCTGCTGGTCCAGATCGGCCTGGGCGTCATGACCGTCTGGAGCGCCGAGCACCCGACCTTTGCCACGCTGCACCAGACCACCGGAGCCGTGATGATCGGTTGTGCAACATGGCTGTGCGCACGACTCAAACTCGCCCAAGCATCGCGCACTCCCCGCGAGCCGGGCCGTCTCGTCGCGGTTTCGACCACCTCGACACTCGCCTCCACCGGAGCCCCCGCATGAGCATCGACGTGCCCGCGGTTGTTCCGGTGCCGGGCGTCTTCACGTCGTCCTCGCACAAGCTGCGTGACTACGTGACGCTGTGCAAACCGCGCATTGCGCTGATGGTCGTCATCACCGCGGGCATCGGCTTTGCGTTGTCGGTGCGTCACGAGGGCATCGTGTGGACGTGGCTGCAACTCGTCGGCTCGCTCGTCGGCACGGCCGCGTCGTGCATGTCGGCCAGCGTGTTCAACCAGGCGTGGGAACGCCGGACCGATGCGCTCATGCCCCGCACCGCGCGCCGGCCCATGCCGATGGGACGCGTCAGCATGGCCGAGGCCGTTGGCCTTGGCACCGCGCTTGCCATGCTTGGGCAGGGCCTGCTCTGTGTGTGTGGCACGCACCTGTCGTCGCTGCTGGCGGCGTTGACGATCGCGAGCTACGTGCTGGTGTACACGCCGATGAAGCGTGCGACGCCCTGGGCCCTGTGGGTCGGTGCGGTGCCCGGCGCGATGCCACCGCTGATCGGATACGCCGCCGCCTCGGGCAACGTGGGCACGGCCGGGTGGATCGTCTTTGCGATCATGTTCATCTGGCAAGTCCCGCACTTCCTCGCCATCGCCTGGCTCTACCGCGACGACTACGCCAAGGCGGGCATGAAGATGCTGCCCGTTATCGACCCCACCGGCCGGCGGACCATCATCGAGGCGTTGCTCACCGCGGCGCTGCTGCTGCCAGTGGGACTCCTGCCGACTTGGATGGGCTTTGCAGGCCGGTGGTACTACATCGTCGCGCTCGTGTGTGGAGTCGTGTTTACGGGATACGCCGCGCGGTGGGCGGCACGGCGAGACCGCGACGGCGCACGCCAGCTGTTCCTTGCGTCGCTCGTGTACCTGCCGGTGGTGCTGACGGCGTGGATGGTGCTGGGATGAGTTTATTTCTTCCGAGATGCGTGCCAGACGCTTCACGTCGGCGCGACAACCATTGAACCATCATGCATGAATCACCCGCTGTTCTTGTGAAAGCCCTGCGACACCGCTACGCCAAGGCAACCGCTGATGCGCTGTACGGCATTGACATGTGCGTCGCTACAGGCAGCGTCCACGCGCTCCTGGGCCGTAACGGCTCGGGCAAGACGACGCTCTTCAAACTCCTCGCCACGCAGATGACGCCAAGGCACGACCAGAGCGTCGGCACCGCCGACATCTTCGGCATGTGCCCCTGGCAAGACCCTTCAGCCGTGCGGGCGCAGCTGGGCGTGGTCTTCCAACACCCAAGCGTCGATATCAAGCTCAGCGCAGCAGAGAACGTCTGGTGCCAGGCCAAGCTCTACGGCCTGTCGGGCCCATCGCTCGCTCAGGCCGTCGATCAAGCGCTGCACAGCGCGGGCCTCGCAAACCGTCGCAACGACAAAGTACAGACGTTCTCCGGCGGGATGCGCCGACGCCTCGAGATCGCCAAGGCGATGCTGCACCGTCCACGCCTGTTGCTGCTCGACGAACCCGACACCGGGCTCGACCCGGCCGCGCGTGATGAAGTCTGGCAACAGCTCCAGACGCTCCGCCAGCAGCACGGCACGACGGTCCTCCTCACGACCCACCTCATGGACCTCGCCGAACGCTGCGACCGCGTCACGATCCTCCACCAGGGCCACATCGTCGCCGACGATACGCCCGGCCACCTGCGTCAACAGTTCGCCGAAGAAGTCGTGCGCATCGAGCCGGCGCACGGCGATGTGCAGCTACTCGCGGATGACATCACGCAGCACTTCGGCCCCTGGCCGCCCGGCGGGAGGCCCGCCGTCGTTGCGGGCCAGGTGCTCATCAGCCGGGATAACGCGATGGCGCTCGCGTCGGCGGTGCACGAGCGCTACCGACCCACCGGCCGGCTGCGTAGCGTCGCCATGGGGCCTGCGGGTCTGCACGACGTCTTCGTCTCGCTCACCGCGTGAACTCAAGTGCCTGCAAGCGCCACGACGCCTCCGCATACCATCCGCCCGTGCGACCACACACCGATACACACATACGCGAGGCGCTCATCACAGGCGAGCCCATCGATGCGCTCCTGCGCTGGCCGTCGCATCGGCCGGTGGTGCTGCTGCACTCGGGCCGACCTCACGAGCGATGGAGCCGGTGGTCCGTGCTGGCCGAGCCCTGCGCCGCGTGGGTCGTCGAGCACGACTCGATGCGCTGCGTCGGTGATACGCACATCGCTTTACACAACAGCGCGGACGGATGGGCGGGCTTCGACTCACTCTGCAACGACGAAGCGCTCTGGGCCGGCTACATCGGCTACGACATCGGCCGACTCGTCGAGCGACTCCCAAGCATCGCGCGGGACGATCGCCGCTGGCCAACGTGCGTCATGCAGCGCTGCCCCGGCTGGTGGC
>DAIOEG010000036.1:5565-12297 GCA_036746415.1 Phycisphaera sp.
GCTCATCGAAGGGCCTGGCGAGGCGGCGGAACCTCCCGTACAGCCCCAGATGGACGTGCAAGGCCGGTGCCCCCTCGAAGCGATAGAAGAGGTGCTTGCCGTACGGCTCGATGCGATCGAGCAGCGCTGGCACGCCTGCGGCACGTGGGCGGCGCAAGGCGGGCCCGCGTGGTGGCCCACGGAATCCCTTGAAAAACCAAGTCATCCGCATTTTTTGGCAAGCGACCCGACGCCGCTTTGGACCCGAGCGGAACACGAGCAGGCCGTGCAGCGTGTCCTGGACCTCATCGCGCAGGGCGACGTGTTTCAGGTCAACCTTGCGCAACGGCTGAGCGCCGCGTTCGAGGGCGACCCGCGCGGGCTCTACGCCGCGCTGCATGCGCAGTCGCCTGCGTGGTACGCCGCGCACGTCGAGCTCATCGACGGCATCCTGCCAGCCGCATCACACCGCTCGGCCCTGGTTTCGACCTCGCCCGAGTTCCTTGAAGTCAATGCGCACCGCCGAGTCACCACCCGGCCCATCAAGGGCACGCGGCCCGCGAGCGCATCGGCGAAGGAGCTTCGCGACTCGCCCAAAGATGCGGCCGAGCTTGCGATGATCGTAGACCTGTTGCGCAACGACCTTGGCCGGGTGTGCGGCTTCGGCTCGATCTGTGTCGATGAGCCGCGCGTCATCGAGATGCACCCGACCGTGTATCACGCGACAGCAACGGTGAGCGGGACGATGCGTAGCGACGCGTCGCTGGGGGCGCTCTTGCGTGCGACGCTGCCGGGCGGCTCGATCACGGGCGCGCCCAAGGTGCGTGCGATGGAGGTGATCGAAGAGCTGGAGCGCGTGCGGCGCGGGCCCTATTGCGGGGCGATCGGATGCGTCCTGCCCGGCAGCGGCGTATCAGATTGGCAAGCCACCTTCAACGTGGCAATCCGTACTTTGTTGGTCGATGCGGGCGTAGTGGACTTCTCGGTGGGCGGCGGGATCGTCGCAGACTCGCAGCCACCGGCCGAGTATGAGGAGACGCTGGCTAAAGCAGTGGCGATGCTGGCCGCGCTGCGCATCGGGCGTCGTTGAGACGCTCTGCCAGAGATGCGTCAACGCCGACTCCGACAACTCGGCATAATCAGTGTCGCATGAGCATCCGCCCCGATCTCCGTATGGAACCCCGCCGATTCACGACTCGCGTCGGTGCAGCGGCTGTCGTGTTGCTGCTGCCCGCGTGCGCATCGCCTCGGCCTGTTGCGTCGCTCGACGGCGGTCAGCCGGCACAGCGCGTGCCCGCCTTGATCAGCGCGGCAGACCAACCCGGCGATGAGACGCTCGCACGCATGATCGATGCGCTCGACGATGCAGACCCGGCCGTCCGCGCTTTCGCACACGAGTCGCTGCAACGCGCGACCGGAGAAGACTTCGAATACCGTTACTATCAGGACGCCGACACGCGTGCACCAGCCGTTCAACGCTGGCGTCACTGGCTCGCACAACGAGCCGCCACCACTCCATAACACTTCTGATCCTCATGCCAGCAGAACCCATCGAAAGCCATAGCCCGCTCATCCGACAGGCCTCAATCGAGGGCACATCGCTGCGCTGCGAGCTCTTCGGCGAGCTCACAATCGTCAGTGCCCCGGAGCTGCGGGTTGCGTTTCATCGGCTCCTGACGACGCACCGGCCGACCGTCCTCGACATCGACTTCTCGGCGGTGCGATACCTCGACTCCGGTGCCCTGGGTGTGCTGATTGAGACTCGCAAAGAAGCCAGCAAGCTCAACTGCAAAGTCGTCCTGTACGCCGTGCCCAAAGAGATCCTCGCGCTCTTGAAGATCATGAAGCTCGACGCGGTTTTCAACATCCAGCCGTGATCGATCGTAAAAGAGTCAATCGCCATTGAAGCCCACGCTGCGAAGCTGCGTGGGGTCGATCCGACGCAGGTGGGCTGAAACATCATTTCGTACAGACTGTGTCGCGCTTGACCCCACGCAGCTGTGCAGCGTGGGCTTCTCTTGCTTTGGTATCTTGCGGGCATGCCGTCATTGCTGACAAGACCGATCGAGCGACTCGGGGCGCTGACGTTATCGACGGTCGAGCTGTTGGGGTCGGTCGGGCTGCTCGTGAAGGACACGGTGCGGTTTGCGCCGCGGCTGATCGCGGTGAAGCGCGGGCGCGAGTTGGCGTGGAGCAACCTGTGGTTTCAGTTGTACCGTGTGGGAGTGCGGTCGATCGGGGTGGTGGGACTGGTGACATTTTGTATCGGCGCGATCTTGGCGCTACAGATCGGGCCGATCCTGGCGGAGTACGGGGCGGCGTCGCGCCTGCCGGACATCATTGGGATCGCGATGCTGCGTGAGCTGGGGCCGCTTGTGGGCGCGATTGTGTTGACGGGGTTTGCGGGGGCTTCGATCGCGGCGGAGCTTGGCACGATGGCGGTGGGTGAGGAGATCAAGGCGCTGCGGGCGCACGCGATCAGCCCTGTACGGTTCCTGGTGGTGCCAAGGGTGATCGCGACAGGGCTGATGACGGTGTGTCTGGCCGTTTGGGCCAACGCGATGGGCATCCTCGGCGGGGCGTTCACGAGCAACCTGGCAATGGGCATGTCGCCCTGGATCTACATCGACAACACGTTTGCGGCGGTGGAAACGTTCGACCTGCTCACGGGGCTGGTAAAGGCATTTGTGTTTGGGACGATCATCGGCGCGCTGGCGTGCTACTTGGGCATGAACGTGCGTGGCGGGGCCGAGGGCGTGGGCAACGCGACGACGCAGACTGTGGTGTCGAGCATCGTGTCACTGGCGTGTGTGGACCTGGTGTTCACGTTCGTGTTTTACACGTTGGATTTTTAGAGAAAGGGGCTGCGGGGCCCGGCGAAGACGGATGGATGTATGAGTCGTGATGCGATTATTCAGTGCAGGGACTTGACGGTCCGCTTCGGGCGGCAGACGGTGCTTGATGCGCTGACGCTGGATGTGTACCGCGGCGAGCGGCTGGTGATCCTTGGCGGGTCGGGCGCGGGCAAGTCGACGCTGCTGGCGGTGATGGCGGCCGAGGCCCACGCGAGCAGCGGCCAGGTGCTCGTTGATGGCCGGAACATCTGCGGCATGAGCGATCAGCAGCGTGACGACTACCGCAAGTCCATGGGCGTTCTGTTCCAGTCCGGCGCGCTGTTTCAATCCATGACGCTTGCTGAGAACATCGCGCTGCCGCTGCGGGAACACACGGACCTGGACCCCGGCACGATCGAAACCATCGTCAAGATCAAGCTCGAGCTTGTCGGCCTGCGCGAGCATGCACAAAAACTACCCTCGCAGATCTCTGGCGGCATGAAAAAACGCGCGGGCCTCGCACGCGCGCTCGCCATGGACCCCAAGATCATCTTCTATGACGAGCCGTCGGCGGGGCTGGACCCCGTGACCGTCACCGAGGTCGACCAGCTCATGATCGGCCTCAACGAGACCCTCGGTGTCACCACCGTGGTCATCACGCATGAGATGTCCTCTGCGTTCCGCGTGGCGCACCGGCTCGTGCTGCTTGATCAGGGCAAGTTCGTCGCCGCCGGCACGCCGCAAGAGATGCGCGACAGCACCGACCCGCTCGTCCACCAGTTCGTCAACGGCAACGCCGACGGCCCGCTCACGCAACGACGCGATAAAGACTCGTTCCTTAAAGACCTGCTCGGAACCTGATCTCTACACGCTCCAACGAGACACCCATGAATGCACCCTTCAAAGCCGGCCTATTCATTCTTGCGATGGTGGCGCTTGCGCTGGGGATGGTCGTGCTCATCGGGCGTGGTAAGTCGTTGCTTGGTACGGACGTGACCTACATCGTCGAGTTCGGCAAAGGGCAGGACATCGCGGGGCTGCGCCGTGACGCGGATGTACGGCTCTATGGCGTGCCGATCGGCCACGTCTCGGCCGTGACCGTGTTGCCGCACGAACAACACGGGGCTGTCGCCCAGGTCAGCATCCGCGTACCCAATGGTTTCAAGCTCCGGAGCGATGCGCAGGTGTTTGCGGCTGCATCACTCACAGGTGATGCCTGGATCAACATTGACACATTGGGCAACGATACCAGCGAAGTCGTGGCCGATGGCGCGATGATCCCCGGGCAGACGCAGGCGCTCGGCGCGATCCTCGACGAGATCGCCTCGCTCGTGCCCGATGCCAAGGCGACGCTGGCCAAGCTCGATGCGGGTCTTGTGCGTTTCGAACAGGCGGCCGACACGGTGCAACAGGCCGCCGCCACCGCGCGTGATGGGTTGCCACCGATCTTTGAGAACGCCAAGTCGATGACCCAGCAGGGCGCCGCATTCACCACCGATGCAAGGTCGCTCCTGGGCGACACCAAGGGCGACTTGCGCACGACGATCGCGAGCTTGAAGGACACGGTGGGCACGACGCGCGAACGCTTGCCCGCGACGTTCGACAAGCTCGACACGATGCTGGACGATACGCGGGCCATGCTTGCCGATGCGCGGGCGGGTCTTGAGCGGATCCCCGGCCTGATCGACAAGGTTGAGCCGACGCTGGAACACGCCGACGCGTTCACACAGAACCTCCGCGCCACGCTCGCGGACAACCGCCCCAAAGTTGATCGGCTGATGGATGCGCTCACGCGGTCGTCCGAAGACGTGAAGGGAGCGATCTCGGAAGTCCGCGCGGCGCCATGGCGGCTGCTCTACAAGCCCGATGCGCGCGACGAACAGAACCTGGCACTGCTGGCGCTGGCGCGCGAGTACGCGCACGGCGCAGCCGACTTGGAAGCAGCGGCAAAAGCGCTTGAGGCCGCAGCTGGGGCCGGCTCTTCCCAGACTTCGCCCGAGGTGCTCGACACCTTGCGCA
Source organism: Phycisphaera sp. (assembly GCA_036746415.1). Taxonomy (GTDB): domain Bacteria; phylum Planctomycetota; class Phycisphaerae; order Phycisphaerales; family Phycisphaeraceae; genus DAIOEG01. Next base: position 10,398 of record DAIOEG010000036.1, read on the forward strand.
AGCAGCTGGAGTCCAGCTTCAATCGCTTCGACCGCGTGCAGGACACGCTGTGGGACCGCTTCGAGCGTTGAACACCTCTGCTGAGATGAATACAAATAACGTTCTTATCCGATTCACCTGCCTACAAACTTCTTCCCAACGCCGACGCTGAGCGAAGTCCGCGCGGCGAAGCGTCTGGCCAACCCCGAGTCGAGCCACAGTGACGTTGACCCCTGCAACGACGCCTGAAATTGTTTGATTGCGGTGCGTTGCCGCATCAGGACCTGCATGGCGTCTGCGGCTATAGTCTTTGATTATGCATATCGACCGCTGTATCTGCACAAGGCGGACGTTCAGTGACCTGCTATACGAGGCACGTGAGTCGGGTTGGTCGCTGCGTGTGTTGCAGGAGCAGACGCAGGCGGGGTGTTGTTGCACGATGTGCGGGCCGTACCTGCGTCGCGCGTACCGCACAGGCCAGTGCGTGTTCGATGCGTTGCTGGAGCAGGACGACGAGCCGGCGGTGTGCGAGAAGGATTTGCTGTCGGCCCGCCCCAAGACGGGTACGCTGTCAAAGTATCGCGCGTGATGTCGCACGCGGCCGACGTTTCACATAGCACCCACACGGAGTCTCACACCATGCATCAGTTCTTCCTTCTCGCTCACGTTGGGCATGCCGATCACGGCGACTCGGGCCTGCTCGCGGGGCTCGCGCACCCGTGGATGGGCGTTGACCACCTGCTCGCGATGGTGATGGTCGGCCTGCTCGCGGTGCGGATGAGCAAGCGCTCGACGATGGTGGTTGTACCCGCGCTGTTTGTCGTGGCGATGCTGGTCGGCGCGGCGTGGGCAGCGCTTGTGCTGATGAATGGTTCTGTCGAGTGGCTCGTGAGCGGGTCGGTACTCGTGATCGGGTTGGCGCTGGCGATGCTGCGACGCGACGTGCTCGTGTGGGCGCTGCCCATCGTGCCAATCGCCGGCGTGTTTCACGGCTACGCGCACCTCACCGAGATGACCGGCCACGCAGCGGGATACCTCTCCGGCATGGTTATCGCCACGGCCGTGCTGCACGCGCTGGGCATCGCGCTTGGGCTGGGCCTCATGCGGCTGAGCAGCGAGTTGCCGCTTCGGTTTGCGGGCAGCGCGATGGCTGCGGGTTTTGCAGCAATGCTGCTCGTGGGCTGACGGTGTTGGTGCTTGGCCGTGTGAAGGAGACAACCCTTGGTGCGTGTGTAGGATGTCCAGATGAGCCAGCTCCCACTTGAAAACCTTGTCATCATCGGTTCGGGTCCAGCGGGGTGGACGGCAGCGATCTACGCGGCCCGCGCGAACCTCTCGCCCATCGTTTTTGCCGGCCGAGCGACGGGCAAGGACCTCGTCCCCGGCGGGCAGCTCATGCTCACGACCGACGTCGAGAACTACCCCGGCTACCCCAAGGGCCGAACGGGCCCGGACATGATGGGCGACTTCTTTCAGCAGGCCATGCGCTTCGACACCCGCGTCGTCACCGATGCGGGGCCCAAGCGAGCGGCGGACCTGAACATGGACTACGGCCTGTTCCAGCAGTTTCAGAACGTCGCGTCGGTCGACCTGTCCAGGAGGCCGTTCCACGTCAAAGGCGACGGTGGGACCGAGCTCTTGGCCAAGGCCGTCATCATCGCCACGGGTGCGAAGGCGAACTGGCTGGGCCTTGAGAACGAGATGCGGCTGGCGACGACGGGTGGTGGTGTGAGTGCGTGCGCGGTGTGCGACGGTGCGCTGCCGATGTTCCGCAACCAGCCGCTGGGTGTGGTGGGCGCGGGTGACACGGCCGTGGAAGAGGCGTCGTACTTGAGCAAGTTTGCCAGCGTCGTGCACATGTTCGTTCGGCGTGACACGATGCGCGCCAGCAAGATCATGCAGGACCGCGTGCTGAAGAACC
>DAIOEG010000037.1:0-11248 GCA_036746415.1 Phycisphaera sp.
AGCAGCCAGAGTTAAAGGCGTGCGCGGTGCGTCTTTGGATGTGCGAGCACGCGTTGAGAAGACGGTGCCGCGTGAGTACACCGAGCCGACTGCGGGTGTTGGTGGTGGACGAGGACGCGCAGCGTGGTCGGACGCTGTCGGAGGTGCTGCGTGTCACGGGGTACGACGTGGTGACGGCGGTGAGTGGGGATGTGTACCTGCCGAACCTTGTGGCGGACACGCAGCCGGATTTGGTGTTGATCGACATCGGCTCGCCCGACCGCGACACGCTGGAGCAGTTGACGCGGATGCAGGAGAGCACGCCGCGTCCGGTCGTGATGTTTGCGCGTGACGATGATGAGCAGACGATCGCGTCGGCGGTGCGTGCGGGCGTGTCGGCGTACGTGGTGGACGGGCTGACGACGTCGCGGGTCAAGCCGATCATCGATGTGGCGATCGCGCACTTCCGCCAGCACCAGGCGATGCGGGTCGAGCTGGAGCGGGCGCTCACGTCGCTGGAGGAGCGCAAGTTCATCGACCGGGCCAAGGGCGTGCTCATGGAGCGTCGCAACGTAAACGAGCAGGAGGCGTTTGCGATGCTTCGCAAGCTGTCGATGGACCGCAAGCAGCGTCTGGGCGTGGTGTCGCGTGGGTTGCTGGAGTCGCTGGGGCTTGTTGTAGAGGGGTTGGACCACCCGTTGCATGAGCCGATGAAGGGAGGCCCGTCGTGATCGAGAAGCCCGACCTGTTGCTGGGGATCGTACCGTTGACGGATTGTGCGCCGATCGCTGTGGGAGTGGAGCGCGGTTTTTTTGCGGCGCGTGGGCTGCGTGTGTCGACGAGCCGGGAAGAGTCGTGGGCGAGCGTGCGGGACAAGGTGGCCTACGGGGTGTTCGATGGTGCGCAGATGATTGCGCCGATGACGCTGGCGACGACGCTTGGGATCGGGGGCGTTCAGCGTGAGATGGTGACGGGGATCAGTCTTGATCTGAATGGCAACGCGATCATGCTGTCGACGGAGTTGTGCGAGCAGATGGAGGCGGTGGACCCGTTGGCGGCGAGGCAGAGGCCGATGTCGGCCGAGGCGCTGCGTCAGGTGGTTGCGCTGCGTCGGGAGCAGGGCAAGCCGGCGTTGTCATTCGGCGTGGTGTTCCCCGTCTCGACGCACGACTACGAGCTTCGCTACTGGCTGGCGTCGTCGGGGATCGACCCGGACCGGGACGTGCGTCTGGTGGTGGTGCCCTCGCCGAAGATGGTGAGCGCGATGCGTGCGGGGGTGCTTGCGGGTTTTTGTGTGGGCGAGCCGTGGAACTCGCTGGCGGTGTCGGAGGGGCTTGGGCGTGTGGCGATCACCAAGCACGCGCTTTGGAACAACAGCCCCGAGAAGGTGCTGGGCGTCACGCGTGAATGGGCCGAGCGCCACCCGCAGACGCACCTGGCGCTGATCGAGGCGTTGATTGAGTCTTGCATGTGGATCGACGAGCCAAGCAACCGCCTGGCGGTGTGCGAGGTGCTGTCGATGCCGCAGTACGTGGGCGTCGAGTCGTCGGTGATTGCGCGGTCGATGACGGGTTCGTTTGTGCACGGCCCCGGCGAGCCGGCGCTCCGCATGCCGGACTTCAACGTGTTTCATCGCTACCACGCGAACTTCCCCTGGCGGTCGCACGCGGTGTGGTTCCTGACGCAGATGCTGCGCTGGGGGCAGTTGGACCAGTCGATTGATCTTCATGCGTTGGCGTGTTCGGTGTACCGGCCGGACTTGTACCGAGAGGCCGCCGGCCGGCTGGGCATCGCGTCGCCTGCGTTTGATTTCAAGAGCGAGGGCACGCACGACGATGGGTGGAAGTCTTCGCCCGGGCCGGAGGCGTGCGAGTTGGGGCCGGACCGCTGGTTCGACGGGAGCGTCTTCGACCCGGCCCGGCCGATGGAGTATTTGAATGGGTTTTCAGTCAAACGCCTCGCGGTCCCGATGCGTGAGCTGGCGCTGAGCAACCCCGCATGAGCGGTGGGCGGTTCTTAAGTGTGATTGGTATCTGAACAGTTTGAGCTGCAACGGCGCAGCATTGTTTGAAGGGTTTTCAAGGGCCCGCGGTGTGTGTACGTGCACGTACTGCCGGACGTGTCTGAGGAACGAAACAGGCGATCCGCCGGTCGACCTGTTGTCATGGAGTCATCGTGATGAGGCATGGAGTGTTCATGTGGAAGCGTTGTGTGAGCGGTTGTGTGTTGGTCGGCCTTGCGTGGTCGGGGCTGGCGGTGGCCCAGGAGAAGCCCGCGCCCAAGCCCAACCCGATGGACCTGTCGCGGGGCGAGCCGGCGAGCGACTTTGTCGATGCGCTGGCGTCGGGCACGGTGAAGATCGACCTGCGTGCCCGGGCCGAGATCGCCGACCAGCGCGGGCTGGACACCGCGCAGTCGTACACGCTGCGCAGCCGGCTTGGCTACCTCACGCAGAAGTACGAGGGCTGGCAGTTCTTTGGCGAGTTCGAGGATGTACGGTCGGCGGACGACGACCGGTACAACTCGACTCTCAACGGCGCCACGGGCGTCACCGTCGTCGCCGACCCGGAGGTGACGGAGCTGAACCAGTTGTGGGTCAGCTACGACCTGCCGCTGGAGGGCATCAAGGCGACGCTCAAGCCCGGCCGACAGGCCATCAAGCTCGACGATGAGCGGTTCGTCGGCGACGTGGGCTGGCGTCAGGACAGCCAGACGTTTGATGCGTTCACCGCGACCAGCGACCTGGGCGTCGAGAAGCTGTCGGCGACGTACTCGTACCTCTGGCAGATCAACCGCATCTTCGCCGAGGAGGCCGACTTCGACTCGACCAGCCACCTGCTCAACGTGAGCTACCAGATCGACAACGTGGGCAAGCTCACGGGCTTTGCGTACCTGCTCGACTTCGACAACTCCGCCGCGAACTCCAGCCAGACCTACGGCGGGCGCTTCGAGGGCAAGAAGCCGGTCAACGAGACGGTGTCGATCGAGTACGCCGCGAGTGTGGCGATGCAGTCGGACTACGGCGACAACCCCAACTCCTACGACGCGCTGTACTACATGGCCGACGTGGGCGCGGCGTTCAAAGACCTGGGCACGTTCGGCGCGGGCTACGAGGTGCTGGGCAGTGATAATGGCGACTTCGCCTTCCGCACGCCGCTGGCGACGCTGCACAAGTTCAACGGCTTTGCCGACGTGTTCCTCGTCACGCCCAACGACGGCCTGCAGGACCTCTACGTCTACTTCAAGCCCGCCAACTTGCCCTGGGGCCTCAAGGGCATGGTCGCGTATCATTACTTCGCCGGCGACGACTCGATCGGGAAGTTCGGCGACGAGTTGGACGCGGTCCTGTCCAAGAAGCTCAGCGACAACCTCAGCGTGAGCGCCAAGTATGCGTACTTCCTCACCGATCAGCCGGGCTTTGCCGAGCGATCCAAGCTGACGGTCGACCTGACGCTAGCGTTCTGAGTCGCACACACGGCTGATACCATGCGGCGGCCGCTGAAATGCGCCGCCGTGTGTTACGTCCCACCATGTTCTCTGAACCCACCATGATCGCGTTGCCGACTCCCGGGCGAGGCGTCTCGCTGCGTGTGGTTTCATCCGCGCGCCCGCCCTCGCCCCCTACGGCGATGGACCCGCACGGCCGGACGATCCGGTACCTGCGGCTCTCGCTCACGCGCGGGTGCTCGATGCGCTGCATCTATTGCAGACCCGCTGTGGACCACGGGCACGAGCCGTCGGCATTGGACGTGCACGACCTGGAGTTCCTTGTCGCGCACCTGCATCACCGCTTCACGCTGCGCAAGCTCCGGCTCACCGGCGGCGAGCCAACAACACGGCAGGACCTGTGCCAGGTCGTCGCGCGGATGAAACGGCTGGGCATCGGCGACGTGGCGATGACGACCAACGGCCTGACGCTGGAGCGCCAGCACGCCGCGCTCACGCAGGCCGGGCTCGACCGTGTGAACGTCAGCATCGACACGCTGGACCGCGAGCGCTTTGCGCGGTTGACGGGGGTGGATGGTGTGAAGCGCGTGGTCGCGGGCATCCGTTCGGCGGTGGACGCGGGGCGGCTTGGGGTGAAGCTCAACGCGGTGGTGGTGCGGGGCGAGAACGATCTAGACCTTGGAGCGTTGCTGCTGTTCGCGGCGGGCCTTGGTGTGACGATGCGGTTCATTGAGCTGATGCCGATGGGGCCTTTGGCGGGCTTGTGGGAGCAGAGGTATGTCTCCGAGGCGCGGATGCGGGTGTTGCTTGAAGGGGTGGTGCGCCGGTGGTTACTGGCCGAGGGCGGGGGCGATGCAGCGCCGGACGCGGCACGGGTGGCGCGGGCGGAGCTGTTCGACGGGCGGGTGGTGCAGGTCGGGTTTGTCACGCCGATGAGCAACCACTTCTGCGGGAGTTGTGATCGGTTGCGACTGACGGCGGACGGGGGTGTGTATCCGTGTTTGATGGATGAGTCGCGGGGTAACATGACGCTTGCGGTGAAGCGACGCGACGCACAAGAGATCGATCGTGTGCTGGCGGCCGCGTATGGCGATAAAGCGGCGTCGCACCCGCCGGCGGGCCCGGCGGTGATGACGCACCTGGGCGGGTGAGGCGTGGTGTGCGGTTGATACGGTGAAATGAAGTAGCGCTGCGGATGGTGTCGTGCGAGGTCAGGTTGTTTGGTCCGCAGGCGCGGTTGCAGGACGCGGTGATGGTCCGCGTCGAGATCGAGGCGGGCGTCACGCGCTGCGACGAGGTGCTTGCGCTGCTGTCGGCCGGTTGCCCGTTGCTCGCGCCCTCGATCGCGGCGAGCCGTCTCGCGGTGGACCACGCGATCGCAGACCCCGCGCGTGTGCTGTGGGGCACGGAGGAGCTGGCGCTCATCGGCATGGTGAGCGGCGGATGAGTGGGCCGATGCACATCGCGCTGCACGACGGGCCGTTGCCAGCGCGGCGCGGCCCGGTGTTGTTCAACGTGTCGCAAGGCGGCGTGTCGGGCGCGGTGGTGTGCTTTGAGGGAGTGGTGCGCAGCGGGGAGGGGGGCGAGTGTCTCATGGCGTTGGAGTACGAGGTGTACGAGCCGATGACATCGCGGCAGTTGCGGGCCTTGTGTTGCGAGGTCGTGTTGAAGCACGGGCTGCACACGGTGGAGCTGGAGCACAGCGTGGGCGTGGTGCCGGTGGGCGGCGTGTCGTTTCGTCTGGTCGTCGCATCAGCACACCGCAAGGCGGCGCTGCTGGCGATGGATGAGTTGATCGATCAGATGAAGCGCGAGGTGGCGATCTGGAAACGGCCGGTGTGGGCGTCGGCAGAGCAGGGCGGTGAACGCGCATGAGCGTGGCGTCGAAGGTCATGGGTGCGGCACTGCCCGCGATGTCGCAGCCGGCGCTGGCGGTGTCGGCGATGGTGGACGCGCTGGTGCCCGTGTCGAGCGAAGAGGTGGCGCTGCGCGAGGCGACGGGGCGTGTGCTCGCCCGGCCGGTCTGCGCGGACCGTGACAGCCCTGCGGTGGACGTGTCGGCGATGGATGGGTACGCGGTGGGCCGAGCCACGCTGTCGGCGGGCGATGAGCTGCCGGTGGCGGGCGAGGTGTTGACCGGCGGCGCGGCCGGCCGGTGCGCAGGGGGCTCGGCGGTGCGCGTCTTTACGGGCGGCGCGGTGCCCGACGGCGCGGTGGCGGTCATCCGTCGTGAGGCGCTCGACGAGCTGGGCGACCGCGTCCGGCTGCGCGCGGGAGCAACAGTATCGGTCGGCGACCATATCCGTCGTCGAGGCGAGAACGCCCGCGCAGGTTCGGAGGTGTTGGAAGCCGGGGCACGTCTGACGCCGGCGGCAGTGGCGTGTGCGAGCGCGTTTGGTGTGACAAGCGTGAGCGTGCATCGGCGCGTACGTGTCGCGGCGGTGGTGACGGGACGAGAGCTTGCGCTGGATGATGCGAACAACGACGGCAGCGCGATCGCCGAGACGATGATCCGCGACGCGAACGGGCCGGCGCTGGCGTCGTTGATCGAGCCGGTGGCGTGGTGTCGCTGGCTGGGCGTGACGCACGTCGGCGAGTCCTTCGATGCAACGCGGCGCGCCATCGTTGAGGCGCTCGAACAGGCGGACGTGGTCATCCTCACCGGCGGGGTGTCGATGGGCGACCACGATCATGTGGCGTCTGCTGTGGCGGACGTGTGTGCGCAGCGCGCCGGCCGGGTGGTGTATCACACGCTGTCGATGAGGCCGGGCAAGCCGAACCTGGGCGCGGTGGTTGGCAGCGGTCAGGCGATCCTCGCGCTGCCGGGCAACCCGGTGTCGACGCTGATCGGCGCGGTGGTTCTGGTCGCGCCGGTGCTGCGCAAGCTCGGGGGCTTGCGTGCACAATCGCCCCGGCCGGCGTGCAATGTGCTGGACCCCCGGCAGCAGACGCTGGGCCTGACGTGGTACCGCCTCGCCCGACTGGACGAGCACGGCCGAGCCGTCGCCGTGACCACCATGGGCTCGGGCGACCTCGTCAGCGCAGGCCTGGCCGACGGCTTCTTCGAACAACCACCCAACGAGCCCGCCGACGCCAAGCCCCGGCCGTGGCACACCTGGCAACTCAACCCATGACTTCCAACACGCCACCCCACCACGACGCGCCAGCCGCCCTGACGCACACCGGCCCGACCGGCGCGCGCATGGTCGACATCGCCAGCAAGCCGATCACGCCGCGCCAGGCCACCGCCGAGGCCCTCGTGCCCATCGGCCAGGAGCTGCACCGCCTCATCGTCGAGCGCACGCACAAGAAGGGCGACGTGCTCACCATCGCACAGATCGCCGGCATCGCCGCCGTCAAACACACCGCGACCGTCATCCCCCTCTGCCACCCGCTGCCCATCGATGCGGTCGATGTGAATCTTGAACTCACACCCACCGGCGTCCGCATCACCGCGACCGTGCGCACCACCTGGAAGACCGGCGTCGAGATGGAGGCGCTGCACGCTGCGACGACCGCCGCGCTCACCATCATCGACATGGGCAAGGCCGTGCAGCGCGGCCTGGAGATCCAACACGTCCGCCTGCTTCACAAAACAGGCGGGCAGCACGGCGACTACCACGCGCCGCAAGAGCACACCACGCCCGTTGCGATTGGCAACGCAGCACAACCCACCCATCAACGCGCATCGGTTGCAGTACCGCTGCGCTTCGCCGTGCTCACCGTCAGCGACCGCGCAGCGCAGGGCGCGTACGCCGATCGGGGCGGCCCCGCTGTCCGCGAGTGGCTCGACACTCACATGGCGGGCCACGTTGTGCATCACGCGGTCGTGCCTGATGAGCCGGCGCTCATCATCGACCAGCTCCGCGCCTGGGCGAGCGAGCAGCCCACGATCGATGCGGTGTTCACCACCGGCGGCACGGGCCTGTCATCGCGTGACCAGACGCCCGAGGCCACGCTTGCCGTCCTCGACCGCCGATACGACGGCCTGCTCGAGCTCGCACGCCAGCGCTGCGCACAGCTTCACGTCAAGGCCTACCTCTCGCGCGGCATCGCAGGCGTCGCGCAGCGCACACTCATCGTCAACCTCCCCGGCTCACCCACCGGCGCGATCGAGGTGCTCCAAGCGATCCGTGATGTCCTGCCGCACGCGCTGGGCACGCTGCGCGGCGACCCGGACGCCTGTCCCTCTTCATCGAACGCCACACGCCCCAACGCATGACCACGCAAGCCGAACCACTCGAAGTGCCCCTCGTGCTCTACGTCCTCGCCGGCGGAGCGAGCCGGCGCTTCGGCTCGGACAAGGCCCGCGCGGTGCTCGACGGCTCGACGCTCCTTGAAGCCGTGGTCCGTGCGTTCGCCCCGCTCACGTCCGCCGCGTTCGCTGTCGCCGCGCATGTGGACGCCTATCAGGACTTGGGCGTCACAACCCTCGCCGACCTACACCCCGGCCAAGGCCCGCTCGCCGGCGTGCACACCGCGCTCGAGCACGCCTCGGCCACCCACGCATCGCCGTGGGTCCTGCTCGCATCCTGCGACCTCATCCGCCCCCGGCCCGCGTGGGTCCGGCTGCTCCAACAAGGCCTCACCACACGGCACCGCGCAGCCGTCCTGCACAACGACCGCTTCCTCGAACCCTTCCCGGGGCTCTATCACACCGACCTTCTCTCAAGCGTCGAACATTCACTGCGGCAACATGACCGATCGATGCAAGCGTTCCTCCGCTCACTCGGCCCTGCGCTGCACACGCGCGCACTGCCGGAGATGCAAACGCATTCCCTCGATGCCGACCGTCCAGATGACATGCCGATGCAAGGTTGAATGGCATCGCTCAACGACCTCGCGGATCATTGAGTCCGGGTGGGTCGCCGCAGCGCCTCACGTGTTGCGTGTGGCTTGGACGGTTTTCGCTTCGTCGCGGAGGAGGCGGTAGTAGTTGGCTCGGAGGTAGGGTTCCTGTCGCTGGACGCGGGAGAGGGACAGGGTGCTGCGCAGGGCGTTGACGGAGTTGTAGTTTGCCTCGGCGAGGGCATCGCGGAGTTGCTGGTGAAGCGTGGCGAGGTGTTCGGGGCCGTGCTGGATGAGCGGGCTGACGACCTGGACAACAGAGGCGCCGCAGGCGATGGCCTTGGCCGCGTCGGTGCCTGTGGTGACGCCGCCGGTGACGGCGATGCCAAGGGCCGGGACCTTGCTGCTCAAGATCGCGGCCCAGCGCAGGCGGAGGTTGAGCTCGCCGGGGTCTGCGGGCGGGAGGCCGCGCCGCAGCGTCATGCTCGGCCAGTCGATCATCGGTTGATACAAGCGGTTGAACAGAACGAGGGCGTCGGCCCCCGCGTCGGCCAGGTGCGCTGCGAGGTTGACCAGGGCCGAGTAATACGGCGACAGCTTCACGCTCACCGGGATCGCCAGCTCGCTGCGCAGCACCTTCACCATCTCGACGACCTCGCGCTCGACCTCATCACCCGTCCGGCTTGACTCGGTGGGCAACGCGTAGACGTTCAGCTCCAGCGCATCGGCGCCGGCCTCCTCGATCTGGTGCGCGTGCCAGAGCCAGCCGCCCAGCGTCGTGCCGTTGAGCGAGGCGATGAGCGGGATGTCCACCGCGTGTTTGAGCCGGTAGATGCGGTCGAAGTACGCCTCGGGCACGACGCGCAGCGAGGCTCGCTCCTGCGCATCCAGGCCCGGCAGCCGCTGCGCCAGTGCGTCCGCATCGGAAGTGTTGACCGCGGCAGCGAGCTCTTCTTCAAAGAGCGAAGAGAGCACCAGGGCCGGGGCGCCAGCATCTTCGAGGCGTCTTGCCATGTCCGGGTCGTCCGACATGGGCGAGGCCCCGGGTACCAATGGACAAGACAGTTCGAGCCCCATGTAACGTGTTTGGAGGTTCATGCCGTGCGCTCCCGAGTGGGAAAAGAGTTGTGCCCACATTTTATCACCAGCCGACCGGGCTGCCTACGGGTTGGCCCGCCGCGTTCCGCTGGCTGGTTGCTAGAGTGCGTGACTTGTATTGATGCAGAGTTTGCTGACCCCGGAACGACGCAGGAGCCCGCCATGCCGATCGAGATCACGATGCCCCGACTCTCTGACACGATGGAAGAGGGCACACTCGTCAAGTGGCGGGTCAAAGTCGGCGACAAAGTGAAGTCCGACCAGCACATCGCCGACGTCGAGACCGACAAAGCAACCATGGAACTCAACGTCTTCGACGACGGCACGATCGCCAAGCTCGCCGTCGCCGAGGGCGGGACCGTGCCCGTCGGCTCGCTCATCTGCGTGCTCGCCACCAACGGCGAATCCGTCGAAGCCGCTGCCTCCGCGCGGCCATCGTCATCCTCACCTAAGGGCGCGGGCCCGTCAGCCCCCGCGAGCGCCTCATCACCCACCGCACCCATCACCGCCGACGCCCCACACACCGCCCCCGCCCCCGCCCCTAGCCCCGGCCAACGCCTCCGCATCTCGCCCCTGGCACGCAAGATGGCCGACGAAGCGGGCATCGACGTCAGCACCCTCCAAGGCACAGGCCCCGACGGCCGGATCGTCAAACGCGACATCGAAGCCGCCGCAACCCCCGGAAGCGCCCCCGCCCCCGGAAGCGCCCCCGCCCCCCAAAGCACGGGGACGACCGTCCCCGTGTCCCCGGCCCCCGCCGCCAAAACCCACGCCCATGCGTCCCCCGCGCTGCAATCCAAGACCGTCCCACTCACCAACATGCGCAAGACCATCGCCAAGCGGTTGGTCGAGAGCAAGACTACCGTGCCACACTTCCAGGTGTCGGTGGCCGTCGATATGGACCCGCTGCTGTCGCTGCGTGAGACGATCAACCAGCAGCTCGAGTCGCAGGGCGTCAAGCTCTCCGTCAACGACTTCATCACCAAGGCCATCGCTCTCGCCGCCGCCCAGCACCCCGACATCAACACCAGCTGGACCGCCAATGAGATCGTGTACCACGGCAGCGTGAACGTCGGTGTCGCCATCTCGCTGCCCCCCGAAAAGGGCGGGGGCCTCGTCGTTGCCACCCTCCGCGATGTGCAGCACAAAGGCCTGCGAGCCATCAGCGACGAGATTAAGAAGCTCGCCAAAAAGGCCCGCGAATCAGGCCTCTCCGTGCAGGAGATGTCCGACTCGACCATCACCCTCTCCAACCTGGGCATGCCCCAATACGGCGTCGTCCAGTTCAACCCCATCGTTAACCCACCCAACGCCGCCATCATCGGCGTCGGCGCGGCACTCCAACGCCCCATGGTCCGCAAGATCGACGGCAAGCCAACCCTCACCATCGGCCACGAGATGATCGCCACCCTCTCAGGCGACCACCGCGTCATCGACGGCGCCTCCGGAGCCGAGTACCTCACCACCCTCCGACGCCTCCTCGAAAACCCCGCAGCCCTGCTGATCTGATTCTGCGGCGCTTAACCAAGCCGGTCCGTCGCCACGTGGTACTGCGGGTCTTCCGAGAGGTTCACTTCCACCAAGTCCCTCGCCTTGTCCAGCAGCGCCCGGCACTCGGGCGACAGGTGCGTCAGGTGCAGCCGCTTGCCGACCTGTGCATAACGCTCCGCCAGCTTGTTGATCGCCTCCAGCCCCGACTGGTCGTACACCCGCGTGTAGTAAAAATCGATCACCACATCGTCCGGATCGGACTTCGGATCGAACAGCCGTTTGAACGCGGTGACGGATCCGAAGAACAGCGGCCCGTGCAACTGGTAGATCTTGCTCCCGAACTCGTTGTGCTTTATGTCCACGCCCATGTGCTTCGCCTGGTCCCACGCGAAGCACAGCGCCGAGAGCACCACGCCGATCACCACGGCCGTCGCAAGATCATGCA
>DAIOEG010000037.1:11258-12288 GCA_036746415.1 Phycisphaera sp.
TGATCGCCGTGTACCCCGCCACCACCACCATCACGAACATGTCCCGCGAAGGCATCCGCCCGAACATCCGCAGCGTTGCCCACTCAAAGGTCCCCACCACCACCATCAGCATCACGCCGACGAGCGCCGCGATCGGGATCATCTCGATCCACTTCGACAGAAACAGCATGAACAGCAGCAGGCACACCGCGGCCGTCACCCCCGACATCCGACCCCGCCCGCCGGAGTTCACATTGATCAGCGACTGCCCGATCATCGCGCACCCGCCCATCCCGCCGAAGAACCCGCAGGTCACATTCGCCACGCCCTGCCCGATGCACTCCCGGTTCCCGCGCCCGCGCGTGTCGGTGATGTCATCGATCAGCGTCATCGTCATCAATGATTCGATCAGCCCCACCGCCGCAAGCATCAGCGCGAACGGCAGGATGATCCACAGCGTCTCCAGCGTCAGCGGCGGCAACGCATACTCAAGAAAGAACGGCCTCGGCAAACCCGCCGCCAGGCTCACACTCTCAGGATCGATCGAACCAACCGCCGCGGCAAGCACATCCGCACCCGCATCCGGCGTCACCGCCAGCACATCCGCCGCCGCTTCCGCCCGCGCGTTGTTCATCAGCATGTCGCCCACCGTCAGGATCACATGCTCGTTCCCCTCCGGCGCGAGCGACCCATCGAGCCACTGGTTCCCCGCGAACGCCAACCCGCTGACCACAAGAATCGCCACCAGCGACGCCGGCACCGCCTTCGTGAACCTCGGCAACAGCCAGATGATCGCCATCGTCAACAGCACCAGCGCGCTCATGATCCACAGCGCCGGCCCCGTCACAAATCCAACCTGCCCCAGCGACCCCGTGAACTTGAAACTCCCGATCTGCGACATCGCAATCACGATTGCCAGACCATTCACAAAACCCAGCACCACCGAGTGCGGCACCATCCGGATCAACTTCCCCAACCGCCCGATCCCCACCAGCACCTGAAACAGCCCGCACAGCACCACCGCCGGGAACAGATACTCAATCCCATGCAC
>DAIOEG010000038.1:0-12232 GCA_036746415.1 Phycisphaera sp.
GAGTGGCCGATGCTGCTGATGCAAACATCCTCATCACCGATCTTTCTGTCATCAGATGCCCCGACGTTCCCCGAACGGCGGTTCCGCTCGCTGCGGGCTCAGTCGCTGCTCGCGCAGGCGCAGCTGGGCCTGCATTGGGAGCGTGGCTCGGTAGACAGCAACGACTTTGTTTTGGCGACCGCTGGTGCCGTGGAGGCGTTGCTTGATGAGGGCGTGCGGCCGTCGAGCGAGCCGGTGTTGGAGTCGGCGATTACGGCGCTGCAGCAATGGTCGATCCCCGGCACGCTGGCCGTCGCGCTTCGGCTGCAGATCGCCACGCAACTGGGACAGGCCCAATCGCCGCAAGCGAGACAAGACGCTGACACGCTGTGGCAGGCCCAGCGCGACGGCCGATGGCCGCCCGCACTCGCTCCCCGGCCAGGCGCAATCATCGACGGCTGCACCGAGTTGCACACGTTCTTCGCCGTCTGGGCGCTAGCCAACGCCAGAGATCCGCGCATGCTGCAACGGTTGCCCACACTCGCGATCCAGCGTGTCAACGCGCAACGCAGTGATGGTGGCTGGGCTGCGTGGTGGGGCGATCCGTTGATGCTCGAGTCAGACCACGAGGCGACCCGTTGCACGGTCGCGCTGCTGGCCGTCGCGATGCAGAGCAACACGTTAAGCGCCACGCAACGCGCAGAAGTGCAACAAGCTCACCGGCTGGCCACGCAATGGCTCGGCAATCAACAGACCTCGCACGAGCCACACGCACTTGGAGCGGTTTACGACATCGTTGATCGCGAGGTCGCTGCGTCTGCCCATGCGCATGTAAATCCTGCCGCCGATTGATCTGCGGCAGAATGGATCAGCCATACTTGGCCTTCATCGCCTTGCCCTGCTTAGCGCTTTGAGCCGCGAGGTCGAGGATGTGGATCGGTCGGCGGGCCCACTCGGGCGTGATGACCAGCTCATCCTGGCCTGTGAGGTAGTCGGCAACGTTTTTGTAAAACAGGTCGCCCCGGCTCTTGGGGTGCTCGCCGGTCTTCTCGATGAGCTGGTGCTTCTTGTCGGCCAGCCGCGTCTTCCATTGTGTCCAGCCGATGTCGTACGAGCCCTTGGTCCCGACGAAGCGGACGAACGACTCCGTCGGCGGGTCGCTGCGGAGCTGCGAGATGCACAAGTTGATCATCGCGCCGTTCTTGAAGCGGACGACCACGGTCGCCTCGTCCTCGTTCATGTCACCTTTCCAACGGAAGCCCTTGGGCGCGACTGATTCCCAGTACCCATGTTTGGCAAACCCGCTGACTTCGACGACCTCGCTCTGCACGATCTGCAGCGCATACTCGAGCAGGTGCACGCCCCAGTCGTACAGCACGCCGCCGGAGATCGATCGGCTGGTCCGCCACCACTCACCCGGCATGCTATACCCGCCCATCTGCAACTCGACGCGGAACACATCGCCCAGCACGCGCTTGTCCACGATCTGCTGCCTGGCCCTCAGGATCCAGCCGTCCCAGTGGCGGTTGTGATACGTGCTCACCATCAGCTTGTTGCGGTCGGCGATTGCGATCAGTTTGTCGGCTTCGGCGGTCGTGATCACGAAGGGCTTTTCGGTCACGACGTGCTTGCCGGCCTTGAGACACTTGGCCGCGAGAGGAAAGTGCAGGTTGTGAGGCGTGATGTGGACGAGCAGGTTCACATCACTCTTCTTGAGCATCGCGTCCAGCGAGCCATACGTCTCGATCCCCGGGAAGTCATCGCTGGCGACTTTCAACCGCTCCGCATCCACCTCGCACACCGCGAAGGGCGTCATGCCCGCCTTGCGCATCTGCTCAAGGTGCTGACGGCCCATGTTGAACGCCCCCCCGTAACCGACGACACCGACCATCACGTCCTTGGCCTGTTTGAACCAACCGGGCATTGCGTATCTCCTGCAAGTACGTGCGAGTTTATGACTGGCGATGCGCGCTTGCAAACACGTGTGACTGCAAGCCCACAGCCGCTGGGCGTCTGCGTGCACAGTGACACTGGCAACCGCGCTATTTGTGAAACTGCGAAGCGCTTGCACCACGCGTAATGCGGGTCAGATCAGGCCCAGCGTCTCGTCGAGTTCGAAGACGGCGTTCATGTTTTGGATGGCTTGGCTAGCGGCGCCTTTCATGAGGTTGTCGATGGCGGCGAAGGCGACAATGGTGTGGCCGGCGGGTTGTTCGACGAGGCGGACGGTGAGGTCGGCGAAGTTGGTGTTGGCGACGTGTTTCGTGTTGGGGAGTGCTTGGTCGGCCTCGCGAATGCGGACGAAGGGTTCGTCGTCGTAGGCGTCTCGGTAGGCGTCGAAGAGGTCTTCCTGGGTGACGTCGTCGTCGACGGGTTCGAGGTAGATGGTTTCGAGGATGCCCACTTCGATAGGCAACAGGTGGGGCACGAAGAGCGGGTCGATGGGTCGGCCAGCGACGCGGGTGAGGGTCTGTGCGATCTCCGGTTGGTGTCGGTGCGAACCGATCTGGCCGTAGGCGGCGAAGGAGCCGAAGAGCTCGGGGAAGTGGAGGTTTGGTTTGGGGGAGCGTCCTGCGCCGCTGACGCCGGAGGCGGCACTAATGAGGATGCGTTCAGGCTTGATGAGCGCGTGGGAGAGCAGGGGGGCGATGGCGATGGCGGCGGCGGTGGGGTAGCAGCCGGGGTTAGCGACGAGGGTGGCCCCGGGGAGTTGAGACCTGAACAGCTCGGGGATGCCGTAGACGGCGGTGGCGAGGTTGGTGGGGTCGTCGTGGACGGTGTCGTAGACGCGTTCGTAGAGGTCGGCGTCGTTGAGTCGGTAGTCGGCGGAGAGGTCGACGATGCGGACACCAGCGTCAAGCAGCGCGGGGACGTGGGCCATCGCGGCTTTGTGGGGCAGGGCGAGGAAGGCGACATCGACGGCGTCGGCGATGGCGTCGGGGTCGATGGGTCGGCAGCGCGCGACGGAGGCGTCGATGAGGCCGGTGAGCTGTGGGAACTCATCGCGGAGGTCGGGCAGCTGGTCGCGGTGGCTGGCGAGGTAGGCGAGCGTTGCGTGGGGATGTCGGGCGAGCAACCGGGCGAGGTGGTAGCCGGTGTAACCCGTGGGGCCGACGATGGCGACGCGGAGGGGTTCGGTCATGGTACGAGGCATTGTGCGGCGCGGGGGGCGATTAGGCAATGACGGTGTTGGCGAGCAGGGGTTGTGGAGGTGTGTGGGTCAGTGTCTGGGCGGGCCGAGCAGGGGGGTGAGTTGGTGGTTGTGTTGTGCCAGGAGTTGCTGTGCTTGTGTGATGTTGACGTGTTTGAGTGCCATGATGAGGGCGAGCTTGACGTGGTTGTTGGCTTGGGTGAGCAGTGCGTCGGCGTCTTGTCGGGAGAGGTGGGTCTGGCTGGAGAGGATGCGGACGGCGCGGTCGCGGAGTTTTGCGTTGCTGGCTCGGACGTCGACCATCAGGTGGCCCCAGACCTTGCCGAGCTTGACCATGGTGGCGGAGGAGATCATGTTGAGCGCGAGCTTGGTGGCGGTGCCTGCTTTCATACGTGTGGAGCCGGTGATGACTTCGGGGCCGACGAGCAGTTCGATGGCGTGGTCCACGTCGTAGCGTGGTGGGCAGGGGATGTCCTTGAGCGGGACACAGGTGAGGATGGCGGTGGCGGCGCGTTGTTGTTGCGCGTGGTGCAGGGCCCCCCAGACGTATGGCGTTGTGCCCCCGGCGGCAATGCCGACGATGGTGTCGTGGGTGTTGAGTTGGAGTGCGTGGAGTGCGGGCAGTGAGCCGGCGGGGTCGTCTTCGCGTCCTTCGCTGCTGTTGCGGAGTGCGCCGTCGCCGCCGGCGATGATGCCGACGACGCGGGCGGGGTCGATCTGAAAGGTGGGCGGGCACTCGCTGGCGTCCAGCACGCCCAGTCGGCCGGACGTGCCGGCCCCGATGTAGATCAGCCGGCCGCCGCGCTGCATGCCGGCGCTCACGCGCTCGACCAGCGACGCGATCGCGGGCAGGGCACGCTCCATCGCCTCGGCCACCGACCGGTCTGCATCGTTGATGACGCGCAGGATGCCCAACGTGTCGAGCGTGTCCAGCGACCGCGACGCCTCCAGCCGACGCTCGGTGAGCAGGTGCCCACGGTCCGACGACATCGCAGGCACGACCGGTTCATTCAGGTCCATAGATCATCCTTACTCACGACTCACGACTCACGCGTCACGGATACACCCACATGCCTGCCCGGCCGGGGTGTTTGGCTCCCGTGATCGCCGGCAGGGTGATGGCCACGTCGTCTTGTGACAATGCGCCGAGTACGGCAAACGCCGCCGCCTCGCGCGCTTCCACCGGCAGGCCGAGCTCGTCGCTGAGTCGCACGGTGTCGAGCGTTGCGAGGGCCTTGATGCGTTCGACCAGCACGGGGTTGCGCGTGCCCCCGCCGGCGAGCACCATCTCCTCAGCCCTTGGAGCAGCGACGGCGGCGATCATCGTTGCGACGGCTTCGACCGCGCTTGCGATGATGTCGGCCGGGCCCATCTTCTTACGTGCGGCGCGCAGCACTGTGTTGAACCATTCATCGGGGAAGTCTTCGCGTCCCAGGGAGTGGTGCCCCTCGCCGAAGAGCGCGGTGTGCTGTTCGAGGGCCGTGAACACGTCGGGGTGTGCGGTGCCCGTGGCAGCGATGCATCCGTCGTGGTCGTACACGGTACCGGGGTAGAGGCGTTGCACCAGGCCATCGATCAAAATGTTGCACGGCCCAATGTCTCCGCCTTCGACGCGCAGGTGGCCCGAGCCAGCCTCGTCATCGACGGGCAGCGAGGTCACGTTGATGATCCCGCCGAGATTGACGATGAGGCGGTGCCGACGCGGGTGGCGATAGAGAATCCAGTCGGCCAGCGGTGTGATCGGTGCGCCCTGCCCTCCCGCCACCAGGTCCGCCTGTCGCAGGTTGAAACACACCGGCGTGCGCAGCGCCCGCACCGAGGGCATCGGGTCGAACAACTGCCAGCTCACACCGTCTTCGGGCGCGTGCCAGATCGTCTGCCCGTGCGCGACGATGAGGTTGAGCGTGTTTCCTGTCGGAAGGAATTGTTCGGTGAGCTCGACGATGGCGTCCGCGTGCAACTGGCCCAGCGAGCGCGAGGCGAGCGAGTAGGTCAACGGCGGGTGTGCCTCACCGTTGGCGAAGCTGCGCAGCGTCTCGGCCAGGTCGCCCATCGGCCGGTGCAGCATGCCCAGGTACTCGGCACGGAGTTCCAGACCCGTTCCGTGGATCTTCATCAACACAACATCCAGCCCGTCGAGCGACGTGCCGGTCATGCAGCCCACGATGTAGCGCGGTGCAGTGGCCATGCATTTAGCGTAACCGCCCGTGCGGATGGGTTCCCGTTGTCCCTCGTCTACACTCGGGCGATGCGGGCTCTGCGGATGTTGTTGACGGGTTTGTTGCTGGTGGTTGTTGCCCTGGCGGTGGTTTTGCCAACGCCATCGCGAAACCACATGAGATTCCTAGCACCCCTTTCGTCAAGACTCGTGCAGATGGCGGGAGCCAGCGTCTTGGCCGGTCAACTTGCGAGGCCTGACGGCCATGTCTACGCGGTGGACGTGACGCAGCTTGCGATTGTGGCCGCGCTGCGGGGCGAGCGGGGCATATACAAGTCGTTGCGGCGGGTGATTCTTGAGGAGTTGGTAGTGACGACGCCGGGCGACCCGTACATCGACGGCATGGTCGCGTGGCGATACAAGCCCGGCGAGGCGCGCGATGCGTCGGGGACGACCGAGGCGCTGCGCGCTGCAGAGGCGCTTGTGGAGGGGATGGACGCGTTTGGTTTCGACGATGAGGCGGTGGTGCGACGTGTGCTCGCGGCGTACGGTCGTCACGCTTACGAAGAGAACGGCCTGTGGTACATCCGCAACTACTTCAACCTCCAGACGCGGGCGTTCAGCACCAACTCGTTTCTCATCGACTTCGATCCGGACTTGTTGCATCGTCTGGGCGAGCGGTTTGAGGATGAGGCGTTGCAGGAGCTGTCACAAAAGTCGGTGGAGTTGATAAGGCGGTGCGAGACGCGCTCGGGGTTGCTACATCAGATGATCCGGCCGGAGGTGGCGACGATGCTGGGCCCGCAGTTCATGGTGTATTCGCCCAACAACGCGGAGCAGTTGAACAACGTGCTGGCGGTCGCGGAGCGGTGCGTGGTGACGGAGCGCGCGACGGCGGAGCGGGTGCTTGCGTTTGCGATGTCCCGCTTGTCGGGGCTGCGGGACGTGTACAACGCGTCGAGCGGGGTGCCGATGGGTGAGAGGCCGGCATCGGTGGACACGTTTGCGGCGCTGCTTCGGCTTGCGGTCCGGCTGGGGGATGAGCGGGCGATCGACCGATCGGCGGGTGCGCTTGCGGAGGCGCTGCGGCAAATGCCGATGACGACGGGGCGGGCCGACCTGTGGCAGATCGGCGAGGTCGCGTGGGCAATCACGCTCTGGCAACGGCATCACGAGGCAACGACACGATGAGCAGCTACCGATTGAACACCGACGACTACCGGATTGAAGCGGGCAAGAAACCTAACCTTTCCAAGCAGGCAACCAGGTACGACGGGTCGCTTGACAAGGACGAGGTGAAGCGTGCGTTTGCGGAGCTGGTGCCCAGGATGCAGGAGCTACAGGAGCGGCTGTATGCCGAGGGCAAGCGGTCGCTGTTGGTGGTGCTTCAGGCGATGGATGCGGCGGGCAAGGACTCGACGGTGCGTCACGTCTTTGAGCCGATCAATCCTGCGGGCTGTCACGTGACCAGCTTCAAGGCGCCCACGTCGCACGAGCTGGCCCAGGACTTCTTGTGGCGGGTGCATCAGGCGTGCCCGCCGCGCGGGACGATCGGCGTGTTCAACCGCTCGCATTATGAAGATGTGCTGATCGTCCGGGTCAAGGGCTTCGTCCCCGAGCCGGTGTGGAAGCGTCGGTACGACCACATCAACGCGTTCGAGAAGATGCTCACGGACGAGGGCACGGTGGTGCGGAAGTTTTATCTTCACATCAGCAAGGCGTACCAGAAGGAACGGTTGCAGCTCCGGCTGGACGACCCGGCCAAGCACTGGAAGTTCAACCCCGAGGACCTGTCAGAGCGTGCGCACTGGGACGATTACATGAAGGCGTTCGAGGACGCGATGGAACGTTGCAGCACGCAGGAGTGCCCGTGGTACGTGGTACCTGCGGAGAAGCGGTGGTTCCGGGACCTGCTCATTGCACAGGTGCTGGTGGAGACGCTGGAGGCGATGGACCCGCACCCGCCCAAGGCGACGTTTGATGCATCGTCGATCGTGATCGAATGAAAGCTTCGAATCCAACCGCCAAGACGCCAAGCGGGCCAAGGTTCGTCAAGTATTGACGTGTCTTCCATGCAGCACATCGGGTGAGACATCAGGCTGAAATGGATCCGCGGCGCAGTACCTCGCGTGCATGGTTCCATGAAGACAACGGCAGATTGAGTGTTCTCTTGGCCTGCTCTGGTCCTCCGCGCCGCTGTGGTTCAATCTGAAGCTGCGAGTGTTATGCTGTGGGTATGGGCCGACTGTTGGTGATGACCGCAGGGCTGGTGGCGATGGCGCTTCTGATCGCGGCGTGGTCGGGCTTTGAGCGTGACCCCTCGGCGATGGTGACGGACGCGCTGGGCCGAGGCGCGTTTCGGCTGGTGGTTAACGAGGACGTGATCACGCTCAATCCGCAGGACACGTCGTCCTTGACGGATTTTCGGATGATCACCGCGTTGTTCGAGGGGCTGACGGGCACGGACGCGTCGGACCTATCGACGGTGCCGGGGGTTGCCGAGTCGCTTCCGACGGTGAGTGACGATGGCCGGGTTTATACGTTCAAGCTGCGAAGCGATGCGCGTTGGAGCAACGGGGACGCGGTGACGGCGGGGGACTTCCACTTTGCGTGGAAGCGTGCGATGACGCCTGACTTTGCGGCGATTTATACGGGGCTGTTCCACGTGATCCGCGGCGCGAAGGACGCGTGGGACTGGCGCGAAGCGCAGCTGGCATCGTTTCCGGACGGTGGCAAGACGGCGGAGCAGGCGTGGGCTGAGTACGAGTTGTATTTCAAGGAGAACGTGGGCATCGAGGTGGTCGATGATTTGACTCTGCGGGTGACGTTGGCGCAGCCGACGGCTTATTTCACGGAGTTGTGCGCGTTTGGGTCGTTGTCGCCGAACCACGAGAAGAGCGTGCGCGACGCGATCACATTGGATGCGAAGACCGGACGGGCGATGTTGAACACGCGTGTGTTCACAGAGCCAGGCCGGCTGGTGTCGAACGGGCCGTACATGTTGGGCGAGTGGCTGGCGCGTCGCCGGATGGTGCTGGATCAGAACCCGCACTACTGGGGGCGTGATGCGATGGCGAACGTGCGTGTGGTGCAGTCGGTGGTGCAGGACAACGGGCCATTGGCAATGGCGCAGTACCTGGACGGCGAGCACGACTGGGTGCCGGTGGTGGGGGGCAACAACGAGTTTGTGGTGAAGGTGGCCGAGTCTGGCCGGCCGGATGTGCAGATCGTGCCGCAGGCGGGCGTGGAGTACTACTCGTTTAACAACCGCGCGACGGTCGATGGCCGAGCGAACGTGATGTCGGACGTGCGGGTGCGTCGAGCGATCTCGCTGGCGATCGATCGGCAGGCGATCGTGGACCGCGTCATGCGCAAGGGCGAGCCGGTGGCGGGAGGGTTCGTGCCCGCCGGCGCGGTGCGTGGGTACGAGTCGCCTGCGGACGCGGCGATCGCGTTCGATGTGGAAGAGGCGAGGCGGTTGCTGGCAGAGGCGGGCTATCCGGGCGGGAAGGGTTTGCCGACGCTTCGGCTGCTGGTGAACGCTAACGCGGGGCGTCAACAGATCGCGGTGCGGGTGGCGAATCAGTTGAACGCGGTGCTGGGGGTGCGTTGCGAGATCGAGGCGTATGAGTGGCGGGTGTATCTGGATCGTCGTCGCAAGGGCCAGTTCGACTTCTGCCGGGCCGGCTGGTACGGCGACTATCAAGACCCCACGACCTGGCTGGACCTGTACCGCAGCAACGACCCCAACAACGAGACGGGTTACGCCAGCGCGGCGTACGACGGCTTGCTCGCGCAGGCGGCGGCGGAGACGGACCCGCTGAAGCGTTTGCGGATTCTTGCAGACGCGGAGCGTGTGTTGTTGAACGACCACGTGCTGGTGCCGTTGTTCCAACCGGTGGCGCTCACGATGTACGACCCAGCGGGTGCGAGGCCTGTCGATGAACGCGTGGAACACGCTGAACCTGGAGAACGTCAGCGTGCTGCCCCGGTGAGTGTGTGAGTCACTGGCTTGCTGCGTTTGCGGACGGGCAGACACGTTGAGACCACGGAGGGACGCGGATGAACACGGATGGCATGCATCAGAGGCGTCGCAATGGAGGTTCCGACATGCGTCTTGTTCTGCTCGGATGATCTTGATCCGCGTCCATCTGCGGTTCCCAACCGCCTTGTGTCTTCCTGCTTATGTTGACCCGCTCATGCTGAACGTACTCCTCCGAAGACTGGTGCAGTTGCCGATCATCCTTGCGGTGATTTTCACGCTGACCTTGATGCTCGTGTGGGTGATCCCGGGGAGCCCGCTGGAGCAGGCCAATCAGCGGGCGGTGGACAAGGACGTGATCGCTGCGATGGAGGCGCAGTTTGGTCTTGACCAGCCGGCGTATGTGTTTGCGTGGCGGTACGTGCGTGACATCGTGGTGGGCTCCGAGCAATACGGTTGGCTCGACTTCGGGCCTTCGCTGCAATACAAGGGCCAGCGGGTGCGAGACATCCTGGCGTCGAGTCTGCCGGTGTCTGCGGCGCTAGGCGCGGCAGCGTTGGCGGTGGCGCTTCTGCTGGGGACGCTGGCGGGGGTGCTCGGTGCGCTTCGGCCGCGCTCGGTGTGGGACGCCTCGTCGCTGACGATCGCGCTGATCGGGATCTCGCTGCCGAGCTTCGTGACCGGGACGCTGCTGCTCGCGGTGTTCACGGGTCTGACGCGGAGGTATCTGCCGGGCGTGGACGTGCTGCACCTGCCGCTGGGCGGTTGGAGCGGGCCGTCGGCGATGATCCTGCCAGCGATTGCGCTGGGCCTTGCGCCGGCCGCATACATCGCGCGGCTGATCCGCCTGCAGCTGGCCGAGGTGATGGCCAGCGACTTTGTACGCACTGCGCGGGCCAAGGGGCTCACGGGGCAACAGGCACTGTTTCGACACGCGATGAAGGTTGCGATCCTGCCGGTGCTGTCGTTCCTGGGGCCGGCGGCGGCGACAGTCATGACCGGCTCGTTCGTCGTCGAGAAAGTCTTCAACATCCCGGGCCTGGGAGTCTACTTCCTCAACGCGGTGCTCCACAAGGACCAGTTCCTGTTGCTGGCGATCGTCATGCTTTACTCGCTCATGCTGATCGTGTTCAACTTGATCGTGGACCTTGCCTACGCGTGGGTGGACCCGCGCATCGAGTTGCAGTGACTGTGCCGACGGGTCAACGCCCCGCTGGCGTCTGATAGACTCCGGGCATGGCCGATGCTGGAAACCCTCTGGACCTGCCGATCGATCCCGATGCGCCCCAGCTGGCGGACAACGGTGCTCAGCGTCGGTTGTGCGTGGTGTTGACGTCTTCGGTGTCGGCGTTGTTCCCGGGTCGGCGGTTTGTGCTCAGCGCGGTCCGAGCGGTGCGTGGTTCCAGTGAGGTCAGCCGATGAAGATGCGGATCACTGTGGACGGCCAGCAGTTCGAAGTGGAGGTCGAGTTCCTCGACGCCCCGCCGAGCTACGCGTCGCATGGCGCTTCAGGCGTTGTTGGGGCCGCATCCACGGTTAGCGCAGAGGCGCTGATCGAGTGCCCGATCGCTGGCTCGGTGATCGAGGTGCTTGCCAAGGCGGGTGACGTGGTACGGCGAAACGACCCGCTGTTCGTCATTGAAGCGCTGAAGGTCGAGAGTAACGTCGTGGCGCCGCGCGACGGCGTGTTGTCGGCGGTGCTCATCAGCATCGGCGACCGCGTCACGGCCGGTCAGACGCTTGCGCATTATTGATCAGCCAATAGAGCCTTCTTGCAAGGGTCGCGTGTTGCAGGCCACCTTTCAACACATCCACTTCGCCACGACCGACTCGACCAACCTCCGCGCGGCCGAGCTTGCGAAGCAGCACCCCGGACAACGGCTCGTCGTGACCGCCGACGTGCAGACCGCCGGGCGCGGGCGGTACGACCGCACATGGACCTCGCCCCCGGGCGGGCTGTGGATGTCGGTCGCGTTGCCGTTGAACAAGCCCGCCGAGAACGATGTGGGGCTGAGGGTCGCGCAGGCGTTGCGCGAGGCGCTGACCGAGCTGTACCCGCCGCTCGCGTCACGCCTGCACGTCAAGCCGCCGAACGACCTGCTCATCGACGCGTGCAAAGTCGCTGGCATTTTATGCGAACAAAAAGTCGTCCCCGGCGAGCCGACGGCAACGCTGCTCATCGTGGGCATCGGCCTCAACGCCAACCTCGACCCCGCCGAACTCGGCAACGACCTGCGCAGGCCCGCGACCGCCCTCCAGCAAGCGCTCGGCCGGCCAATCGACCTCAGCCAGCTCCATGACCGGCTCGCACAGGCCACCCTCGACGCCGTCCTCGCCCACGCCTGAACGTACCCACCCCGCCTCCCGACCGCGCGGTTTGGCGCACCCACCCCCGACGACTATCCTGCTCGGCCCAAGACACCCTCACGGAACCCCCCACATGTCCGCCACCGGCACCATCACCCAAGTCATCGGCTCGACCTTCGACGCCAAGTTTCCCGATGGACACCTGCCCGACATCTTCAACGCGCTCGAAACCTTTTACAAAGTCGGCGACAAAGACATCAAACTCGTCGGCGAAGTCCAGCAACACCTCGGCGGCTCACAAGTCCGATGCGTCGCCCTCGGCTCCACCGACGGCCTCGTACGCGGCACCAGCATCACCGACACCGGCGCGTCCGTCAGCGTCCCCGTTGGGGAAAAAGTACTCGGCCGAGTCTTCAACCTCTTGGGCGACCCCATCGACCAACGCGGCCCTGTTGAAACCGATAAGCGCAGCCCGATCCACCGTGAGCCGCCCAAGTTCACCCAGCTGAACCCACGCACCGAAGTCCTCACCACCGGCATCAAGGTCATCGACCTGCTCTGCCCCTTCGTCCGCGGTGGCAAGATCGGCCTCTTCGGCGGTGCAGGCGTCGGCAAGACCGTGATCATTCAAGAAATGATCGCTCGCGTCGCCCGT